>JAICXR010000005.1 GCA_025980355.1 Chloroflexota bacterium
ACCTGGACCTGCGCCGCCCGCGCATGCAGCGCAACCTGATCCTCCGTCACCGGATGATCAAGCGCATCCGCGACTACCTTGACGCGCGGGGCTTCCTGGAGATCGAAACACCGATGCTGATCCGGAGCACGCCGGAGGGGGCGCGCGATTACCTGGTGCCGAGCCGCCTGCACGCCGGCCACTTCTACGCGCTGCCCCAGTCGCCGCAGCAGTTGAAGCAGTTGTTGATGGTGGCGGGGATGGACAAGTATTTCCAGATCGCCCGCTGCTTCCGCGATGAAGACCTGCGGGCGGACCGCCAACCGGAGTTCACCCAACTCGACCTGGAGATGTCGTTCGTCGAGGAAGACGACGTGATGGAACTGATTGAAGGGCTGCTCATCGCCCTGGTCGGCGAGCTATCGAACCTGCGCATCCGCGAGACGCCGTTCCCCCGGCTCAGCTACGCGGACAGCATGGCCCGCTATGGGAACGACCGGCCCGACCTCCGCTTCGGCATGCTGCTCACGGACCTCTCGGCGCTCGCCGCCCAGAGCGCCTTCGCCGTCTTCCACGACGCCGTCGCGGCGGGCGGCGTGCTCAAGGCGATCGCCGTCCCCGGCTGCGCTGGCTACAGTCGCCGCGAGCTGGACGAGCTCACCGCCCGTGCCCGGACCTACGGGGCGAAGGGCTTGGTGACGATGGCTTACACGGCTGACGGCCTGCGTTCGCCGGCCGCAAAGTTCCTCAGCGAAGCGGAGGTGGCGGCCATCGCCGACCAGATGGGGGCCGGCGTCGGTGACCTCGTGCTGCTGGTGGCCGACAGCGCCGAGGTGGTCGCCCGCGTCCTGGGCCGGCTGCGCGGCGACCTGGGCGAACGACTGGGGCTGGCGGACCCCAACGAGGTCGCCTTCTGCTGGGTGCGCGAGTTCCCGATGTTCGAATGGAATGCCGAGGAACAGCGCCATCAGGCGACCCACAACCCGTTCTCGTCGCCGCGCGACGCCGACCTCGCGCTCCTCATGACGAACCCGACCGAAGCCCTCGCCAAGCAATACGACGTGATCTGGAACGGCAATGAGGTGGGAGGCGGGAGCGTCCGCATTAACCGGCGGGCAATTCAGGAGCAGGTCTTTCGGACGATAGGGCTGTCCGAGGCCGAGATGCATGAGCAATTCGGCCACATGCTGGAAGCGTTCGATTTCGGCGCGCCGCCCCACGGCGGCATCGCGCTGGGCCTCGATCGCGTCGCCATGCTGCTGGCGAAGGAGACGAGCATTCGGGAGGTCATCGCCTTCCCGAAAAACCAAAGTGCCGTGGACCCGCTCATGGACGCACCGTCCGCCGTCGACGCGCGTCAGCTAGCCGAGCTCCACCTGCGAGTTGTGGAGTAAGGGTGACCAGGGGATAAATCCCCCGGTCACCACCGTCGCGGCATGGCACGCCAACTACGACTTGCGCCCGCCGTGCTCGCCGCCCTTCTTGCCGATGCGAGAGTAGAACTCCGGGCCGTGGCGCTCCATCGTCGCCTCGCCGCCCTTGCGCCCGATCTGGGCGTAGAACTCGGGCCCGCGCTCGGACTTGACGGCCTCGCCGCCCTTCTTGCCGATCTCGGAGTAGAACTTCGGCCCGTACTTCTCCTTGACCGCCTGGCCGCCGTGGCGCGCCTGGGGCGTCCCCGGCTGTGGTCCCCGCTTCTCGTCTGCCATGACTGCTCTTCCTTTCTGATGTTCGTCCCGGCGCCTGCGGTGCGACCGCGGCACCGGCCTGCCGAGCAGGCCGCGGTCCGAACACTATTCTAACCGCACTGCCTGCCCGGTGTTACACATCACCGGCCGTTGGTGCGCTGCTCACGGTAAGCAAGCGCAATTGGCGTGCCAACGAGACTGTGAAATTGGCCTATTCTCCGGCTATTGTCAGAATTCGTATCTCGCACGCTCCGGTGCTACGATCTACCGCGCCGACAGGCGCTGCCTGGACGGCCCGGCCGCTCGCCTGCAGGGAGGACGAGGGGACAGCAGGGACGTTACGCACGCCAGCTGGACCCTGGTTGAAAGGAATGCCAATGCCCGCAATCATTCCCCCGCAATTCAATGAACTGGCGGTACCGCCGCGCCTCTTGCTTGGCCCCGGGCCCGCGAACGTCGCGCCGCGCGTGCAGGCGGCCGCTATTGCGCCGCTGCTCGGCCACCTCGATCCGGTCTATCTCGGCGTCATGAACGACATCCAGGCCGGCTTGCGCTATGTCTTTCAGACCGCAAACCGTACGACGTTCTCCGTGCCCGGCACGGGCAGCGCGGGCATGGAAGCGGCGCTCTGCAGTCTGATCGAATCGGGCGACAAGGTCGTCGTCGGCATCTGCGGCTACTTCGGCAACCGGCTCGTCGAGGTGGCGGAACGCTGCGGCGCTGAGGTGATCAAAGTGGAGGGCGAATGGGGACGGCCCCTGGACCCGGATGAGCTGCGCCGGGCTTGCGCCCAACACCGACCGAAGCTGCTCGCGGCCGTGCACGCCGAGACGTCGACCGGCGTCCTCCAGCCCGTGCCGCCGCTGGCGGCCGCCGCGCACGACCACGGCGCCCTGTTGCTGCTGGACACCGTCACCTCGCTCGGCGGTTGTGCGGTCTGCCTCGACGAGTGGGGCGTCGATGCCGCCTACAGCGGCTCGCAGAAATGCCTGGGCGCCCTGCCCGGGCTCTCTCCGCTGAGCTTCAGCGATCGCGCCGTGACGACGGTCCGGCAGCGCAAGCAGCCGGTACAGAGCTATTATCTCGACGTGCCGCTGCTGGAACGCTACTGGTTGCCGGAGCACATGTACCACCACACGGCGCCGATCACCCTCACCTACGCCCTCCGTGAAGCGTTGCGGGTCGTCATCGACGAGGGCCTGGAAGCGCGCTGGGCGCGCCATCGCCGGGTTTCCGACGCCTTCCGGGCGGGGATCGGCGGCATGGGTCTGGGACTGCTCGTGCCGGAGGAGCATCACCTGCCGCAACTGACGACCGTGCTGATCCCGGAGGGTATCGACGACGCCATGGTCCGCAAAGCCTTACTGTCGGACTGGAACATCGAGGTCGGCGGCGGCCTCGGCCCCTTCCGCGGCAAGCTCTGGCGCGTCGGCCTCATGGGCGCGTCGTGCACCCCTGCCAACGCCCTGGTCCTGCTCGATGCGCTCGGCCAGATCTTGCGCCGCCTGGGCGCCAAAGTCGACGCCGGTGCGGGTCAGGAGGCCGCGCTGGCGGTGCTGGCGCAGAGGGGCCCTCTCTCCTGACCTCTCCCCCAATCCTGGGGGAGAGGGACGCGCCTGGATGCGTCGTGGCCTACTCGGAGCATCGCCGCGCTGCTCTGCTCCAGATGGGCCACCAATCGCTCGCTCCTGGCTCTCCCCCAGCATTGGGGGAGAGATGGCGAAGCCAGAGAGAGGGGCCGCCTCAGTCGCGCCGATCGAGCTCCCGCCGAATGCCCGCCACGGCCGTGGCCACGGCGGCGCGCTCCTCGTCGGATAGACCGTGCAGCAACGTTTCCACCGCAGTGCGCGTGTCGCGACGGCCCGCCGCGAGCCGCTCGGTGCCGGCGGCGGTGAGGGAGAGCCGCCATCGGCGCCGGTCGTTCGGGTCGACGGCGCGCGCCACATAGCCCAGGGCGACCAGGCGATCCGTCACGTGGGTGACACGCGCCGGGTCGAGCCGGAGCGCCCGCGCGACCTGCGACGGACAGTCCGCGCCGCGGTCGATCTGACCCAGGAGGCCGAGGTCCGTGATCGTGAGATCGTCGGCCCCCGCGACCTGCCGTGCCCCTTGCTCGACCGTGCGGACAAGCAGGATGAGCGTGCCGACCAGGCGCAAGGCGTCCAGCGCCGGGGCGGGAGCGCTAGCGGGCGCCACGGTCGCCGTCCTTTCCCTTGTCCCCAGCGATGTCACGCAGCGTCGACTGGCCGTAGAAGACGTCCTTCCCCCGCAGCAGCGAGGCGATGGTGGCAACGAAGGCCATCCCCGCCGAGACGTAGAACGCCAGCTTCAGGCCGTCCATGAACGCGGGCAGGATGAGCGTCGGGAAGAACGTCTTGCCGAAGAGCGTGGCCTGGGAGGCGGCGCTGAGGTGCTGGGCCACATCGGCAGGCACCAGCGACTGCATCGGGTTGTAGCCGAGGAAGGCGGCGAACAGGACGCCGATCGGCGGGAGGTGGGAGATGCCCTGCGCCACCGCCTGCGGCAACCCGTTGGCGACGAGGCCGTGCTCCATCACCGACGGCAGCCGGGCCGCCAGACCGCCGGTGAGGATGCTGAAGAACACCGCCATGCTCATCATCATGCCGGCGTTCTGAAAGGTCGCCAGCATGCCGGAGGCCGCGCCGCGCATGTCCGCCGGCACCGAGCTCATAACGCTGCTGGTATTGGGCGCGCTGAACAGCCCCATGCCGACGCCGAGGAAGATCAGTAGGGCGAAGAAAACCCACTGGTTGAAGTCGCCCGGCAGCATCGTGAGCAAGATGAAACCGACCGTCGTGAACAGCATGCCGACCGTCGTGAAGAGCCGGGCGCCGAAGCGGTCGGAGAGGATACCGGAAAGCGGCCCCGCCACCATAAAGCCGGCCATCATCGGCATCATGTAAATGCCGGCCCACAACGGCGTATCGGCGTAGGAGTAGCCGTGCAGCGGCAGCCAGATGCCCTGCAGCCAGATCACCAACATGAACTGCAAGCCACCCCGAGCCAGCGACCCGAGGAAATTACTCAGGTTGCCGGTGGCGAACATCCGGATCTTGAACAGTTCCAGGTGAAAGAGCGGATCGGTGACGCGCCTTTCCACGAAGAGGAACGCCACGAGGAAGGCAATGCCGATGATCAAGGCGGCGATCACGAACGGGTTGCCCCAACCCATACTGCTCGTCCCGTAGGGCTCGATGCTGTAGGTGAGACCGACCAGCAACACGGTCAGGCCAATGGCGAAGGTCGCATTGCCGAGGTAGTCGATCTTCTGGCCCCGGCGGATCGTGGCCGTCTCATGCAGCTTCAAGTACGCCCAGACCGTGCCGAAGACCCCGAAGGGCACGGAGACCCAGAAGACCAGCCGCCATTGAATCGTGGCCAGGACACCCCCTACCAGCAGGCCGCCGAGGGCGCCGGCAATACCGGCAATCTGGTTGACGCCCATCGCCATGCCGCGCTGGCGGGCCGGGAAAGCGTCCGTGAGCAGGGCGGCGCTGTTGGCGAAGAGGAAGGCGCCGCCGACCCCTTGCACCAGCCGAAAGATCAGGAGTTCGATACCGCCCTGGGAGCCGGTCCCCGGCGTCAGCGACAGGAGGATCGAGGCCACGGTGAAGATGGCGAAGCCAAGGGTGTACATCTTGACCCGCCCCACCATATCGGAGATCCGCCCGAACGTGACGACCAGGGTGGCCGTGACGATCATGTAGCCCAACAGGATCCAGAGCAAAAAGCCGGATTGCCCCGGCGACAGCGGGTTAATCTGGATGCCGCGAAAGATCGCCGGCAACGAGATCAGCAGGATGCTGCTGTTCATGGCCGCCATCAGGATGCCGAGCGTCGTATTGGAGAGCACTACCCATTTATAACGATCGGGGCTTCCCACCGGTGCGCCGCTGGGATCCCTGCCTGGGATCGGCTTCTCTAACTGTGCGACCGCCCGCGCCATCCCGGTTCCCCCTGTTCCTATCGCGCTCCGCCGGCGCTCGCCGCCGATCCTTGACAATGACAACTATTCTCGCCGAGAACTATTTTGCCATGCCGTCGTCGCGGAAGGCAAGCGGCTGATCGGCCCGGTTGCGAGCCGATTGACGCGACGAAGCCCCCGCTCCCGGGGCGGGAGCGGGGGCTTCCGGTCGGGCCCGGCTTACGGGTTGGCCCGACGGGTATTGACATCGGCCTTCGCCCGATCGGCGTCCGCTCGGGCCTGGGCGTCGGCGTCATTCATGGCGCCTTCCACGTTGCCCTTCGCCTGCTGCGCCTTGCCTTTGAGCTCTTCGCCCGTGTCGCCCGTGACGCTGCCCTTGACTTCGCGCGCCTTGCCCTGGACCTTGTCCTTCATCTCACCCATTGCAACGTTCCTTTCTCTGCGCCATCGCGGCGCCGGCCTCATCGCCGGTGCCTCCCGGCACATGGTGAGCAGGCGCATAACCCGTGCCACCAGCGCAGCAGGTGAACTGGCCCGCGTGATGTATGCTGATCAGCGTCGATGTATGGACCGGAGGAGCATCGTGGAACATCGGATGCATCGGACGCAGGTCTATTTGGACGAAGACCTCGACCAGGCATTGGGCGAGCTTGCCCGACTGCGAGGGACATCCAAGGCCGGCTTAATCCGCCTCGCCGCGCGGCGGCTGCTCGTGGAGGAGCGAGAGAAGGCGGAGGAAGACCCAATACTGGGCCTGAGCGGATTAGGACATGGGGGGCCGGGCCATGCATCCGCCGATCATGATCGTATCCTAGCTGATTACGCGCTCGGGCCGCGACAGAAGTGAATCGCGCGGTCTTCGTCGATACGGCCGCTTGGTACGCCTTTACCGATGTTGACGACGCCGATCATCGCCGGGCGGATCGCTGCTTCCGCCGTCTGACGAGACAAGGCCAGCCATTCGCAACGTACAATCACGTCGTCAGCGAGACGTATACGCTGTGCCGTCGGCGCCTCGGCGCTCCCCTGGCACGCGAGTTCCTGCGACGGCTTCAGATCAGCGGGGCGACGCAGCGCATATTCGTCCAGGAGGCATGGGAACGGGAAGCCGAGGGCCTGTTGGTCCAGTACGAGGATCAAGATTTCAGCTACGTGGACGCAACGTCATTCGTCGTCATGCGCCGGATTGGCTTGCGAGAAGCCTTTACCTTTGATCATCACTTTCGAGTTCTCGGCTTCAACGTCATCGGACCAGACGAGTGATCGAAGCGCAGCCATTTGGGAGCGAGAACGGAGGCGAAGACGATGATCGCGACGGGCGGCGGCCGCCCCTTGAAGGCCGTTGGCCTGATGTGCGGCACGTCGGTTGACGCGATCGACGCGGCCGTCGTGGACATCGAGGGCACTGGCGCCACCATAGACATCACGCTCGTCGCGCTCCATCCGACGCCGGTACCCGAGGCGCTGCGAGCGCGCATCTTAGAGGCGTGCCTGCCGGGCGGTGGCAGCACGCGCTTGGTCTGCGAATTGAACGCCGAGATCGGCCAGGCTTTCGCCCAGGCGGCGCTGGCGGCGATTGCGGCCGCCGGCCTGACGGCGGCGGAGATCGACGTCATCGGCAGCCACGGCCAGACGGTCTGGCACCAGGGGCGGTCGGGGGATGGCCGAATCGCCTCAACCCTGCAACTGGGCGAGCCGTCCATCATTGCCGAACACACCGGGATCACCACGGTGGCCGACTTCCGCCCGCGGGACATGGCCGCCGGCGGCCAGGGTGCGCCCTTGGTGAGCTACCTGGACTGGGCGCTCTATCGCAGCGCCGCCGCTGGCCGGGCCCTGCAGAACATCGGGGGCATCGCCAATGTGACCGTCCTGCCACCAGACTGCCAGCCCGCCGATGTGTTCGCCTTCGACACCGGCCCCGGCAATATGCTGATCGACGCGCTCGCCCATGTCGCCAGCGGCGGCGCGCTGAACTACGACCTGGACGGACGCATGGCGCAAGCCGGTCACGCCGATCCGGCGCTTGTCGCGCAGATCCTGGCGCACCCGTTCTTCGACCTGGTGCCGCCACGCACCGCCGGCCGGGAACAATTTGGCGTCGCCTACGCGCAAACCATCTGGCGAGAGGTGATGGCGGGCGGCATGACCGGCGCCGACGCCGTGGCGACGGCGACCGCCGTCACGGCCCGGAGCATCGCCACCGCCTACCGACGCTGGGTCCTGCCGCGCGTGACGCCGGAGGCCATGTACCTTTCCGGTGGCGGCGTGCGCAACCCGGCGCTGGTGGCCGCCTTGCGCGAAGCGCTGCCGGAAGTGCCGCTGCGGCCGTTGAGCGACCTTGGTGGGGACATTCAGGCGAAGGAGGCGGTCGCCTTCGCGGTGCTGGCGGCGGAAACGCTGCGCAACGTACCGACCTCCTTCCCCGGCGCCACCGGGGCCCGCCATCCGGCGGTGCTGGGCAAGATCGTGCCGGGCACGAACTGGCGGCGCCTTTGGCACCTCATGACCGGCTCCGGCGTGGGACAGGAAACGGTCAGCACCCTCACCGTTTCCGCTGCGCGGGCCACGATTACCGCTGGCTTGGGCTCGCCTGCCTCCTCGTCCGCGCCCGGCAACCGCTTGCGGCTGGCCGCCGGGCCCCGACCCGGGCAGGTGACGGTCGGCATTGATGGCGGCGGCACGAAGACGGCGGCGGTCGCGCTGGACGGTTCCGGCAGCGTCGTCCCCCGCGCCGCCGCCGGGCCATCAAACATCAAGGCCGCCGGCTGGTCCGCCGCCACGAGTGCGCTGCGGGACGTCCTGGTACGACTAGCCGAAGGGATGCCGCCGGGGACGGCCATCGTCGGCCTGCACGCGGCGCTGGCCGGCGCCGGGAGGCCGGAGGACGCCCGGCCCATCCGGGACTACTTGCTCGGTCTGCGCAGCCTGCCGTCGCTCCAACCGCATTTGCAGGGAGTATCGGACGACGGCGTCAGCGTCAGTAATGACGCGGTTGCCGTGCTGGCGGCGGCCGCGGTCGCGAGCGGGATCGTCGTCATCGCCGGCACCGGTTCCCTGATCTGGGGACGCAACGCGGCCGGTGCTACCGCGCGCGCCGGCGGCTGGGGCTACCTGCTGGGCGATGAGGGTAGCGGCTTCGATCTCGGACGGCGAGCCCTGATGTCCGTGCTGTCCGAACACGATCGCGAGGTCCGGCTATCGCCGCTGTCTGCGGCGTTGCTCCAACACCTCGGCCTCGCGGCCCCGCAAGAACTGGTCGGGCGCGTCTACGATAGCGGCGACGCCCGAACTGACATTGCTGGCCTGGCGACCGTTATCCTGCAGTACGCGGCGGCCGGCGACAGGGACGCGACCGCCCTCGTGCAAGGGAGCGTTGAGCACCTGGCCGGCGAGGTCCGTCTGGTCGCCGATCGCCTCGGCTATCGCGCCGCACCCTGCCCGGTGGTCTGCTCGGGTGGACTCTTTAGGAGCGACCTCGTTTTTGCCGCCATACGGCGGGCCTTGAGCGGACCGCCGGGCTTCGAGTGCGTTCGCCCCGACCGTTCGCCGGCCGAAGGGGCGGCCCTGCTCGCCTGGCATGCGCGGGCGCTTGCCGAGGGGCTGCCGGAAGGGTCATAATCGTCGTCCGTGCCGACGATTATGACCCAGGCGCGGACAGCGGCGGCGCCGGACCGGGCGCACCACGAGAGATGAGGGGAGCGACAATGGGACAATACCAGGTCGGGCTGATCGGGCTTGCGGTGATGGGTGCCAATCTGGCCCGCAATATTCGTCAGCACGGCTTCTCGGTCGCCGTCTATAACCGCACGACGGAGCGCACGCGCGAATACCTGGCCGGCCCGGCCAGCGGCAGCGGCATCGCCGGCGCCACCTCTATCGAAGAATTCGTCTCGTCGCTGGAGCGCCCGCGCCGGGTGATCCTGATGGTGCAGGCCGGCAAACCGGTCGACGCCGTCATCGACCAGCTCGTTCCCTTGCTGGAACCGGGCGACGTCGTGATGGACGGCGGCAACTCCTTTTATCGCGACACTGATCGCCGTAGCACGGCTCTGGGCGAACACGGCCTGAACTTTTTCGGCACCGGCATCAGCGGCGGCGAAGAGGGGGCGCTGCATGGACCGTCGATCATGCCGGGTGGCCCGAAGGACGGCTACGAACAGCATCTCGCGCCGGTGCTGACCGCCATCGCGGCGCAGGTGGCGGACGGCCCCTGCTGTACCTATCTCGGGCCGCGTGGCGCCGGCCACTACGTCAAGATGGTGCACAACGGCATCGAATATGGCGACATGCAACTGATCGCCGAGGCCTACGCACTGCTCAGTCGCGGCCTCGGCATTCCGGCCCCGGAACTGAGCGCGATCTTCAGGGAATGGAATCGCGGGGAGCTCGATTCGTATCTTATCGAGATCACCGCCAAGGTGCTGGCCTTCACCGACCCGGACACCGGCAAGCCGCTGGTCGACCTGATCCTGGACCAGGCCGGGCAGAAGGGCACCGGCCGCTGGACCTCCCAGGACGCGCTCGACCTCGGCGTCCCCATCCCGACCATCGACGCCGCCGTCTGGTCCCGCAATATCTCCGCCTTCAAGGCGGAGCGCGTGGCGGCGGCCAGGGTGATCGGCGGTAGCGACGGGAAGGTGTCCGTGCCCCAGGAGCGCCTCGTCGACGCCGTCCGCGACGCCCTCTACGCCGCGAAGATCGCCTCGTATGCCCAGGGCATGGCTTTATTGCGCGCTGCGTCGGCGGAGTACGGCTTCGGCCTCGATCTGGCGGAGGTGGCGCGCATCTGGAAGGGCGGCTGCATCATCCGGGCCCGGCTCCTCAACGACATCCAAAGCGCCTTCCGCCGGAACCCGGAGCTGCCCAACCTCCTCGTGGACGACCGGTTCCGCGACGTATTGCTCAGCCATCAGGACGACTGGCGACTGGCGGTGGGGACGGCGGTGGCGGCGGGCATCCCGTCGCCCGCCACCAGCGCGTCGCTCGCCTACTTCGATAGCTACCGGAGCGCGCGTCTACCGGCGAACCTGATCCAGGGTCAGCGCGACTTCTTCGGGGCGCACACCTACGCCCGCCTCGACCGAGAGGGCGTCTTCCATACGCAGTGGGGGGAGTGATGAGCCCTCACCTGGATCTACGGACGGGTGCCCTCACCCTGCCCTCGCCCCGGGGGAGAGGCACCCAAAGGGTACCCGTCCGCAGAGCCGGGTAAGGGCTACTCCTCCAGCGCCCGGGGCTCTTCGGGAATCGGTAAGATCAGCGTGTCCCGGTCTCGACGGCTCGGGAGCCGGCGAGACACCTGGCGCTGGGCGAAGCCGAGCGCCCGCACCCAGGGAAAGTTATCGACGCGCGCCTTCTTATACGCCTTGATGAGCGCGCGCGAGGCCAGGATGCCGTCTTCGAGCTGCTGGACGTAGGCCGCAATCCCTTCCAGATGCATCGCCGCCTCTTCGCGTTCGCGCGTGGACGCCACCGTGTCGTAGTTCTGCAGGACAAGCCATTGCGTGCGCGCGCGCTCCAGGCTGCGCCGGGCGATGCTCAGGTCGCGTGAACGCTGTTCGATCAACTCCTCCTGCTCATCAATGAGCTCGAGCAGGCTGCTCGAATCGACGCGCTCGTTCGACATCGCACCCCATCCTCGCCGGCTCACCGGGGATGAACGCAGGGCCGGTACTGAAAGCCCCATCCTCGCACCTCTTTGATGCTAACAGCAACTTTGGGCCGCGGCCACATGGCGGTCAATCGACCTCGCCCGTATAGGACCTCCCCAGCAAGCGACGTGCCAGTATGCCCCGCAGGATAAGGGCCACGAAGGCCGGCAACGCCAGCATACGCCGGGCCCGCCACGGCTCCCGCCACAGGCGGTAGAGCCATTCCAGGCCGAGCCGCTGCAGCAGGCGGGGGGCGCGCGGCTTGACGCCGGCCAGGAAATCGAAGGCGCCGCCAACGCCGATGCCGACCACGGCCGTCGTCCGCGCCAGGTTGCGCGCCAGCCAGAGTTCTTGCGCCGGCGCGCCGTAGGCCACGAACAGTAGATCGGGTTGGGCACTACCTAGGCGTGCCAGGATTGTCGCTTCGTCCTCCGGGCGCGGCGACCCGGCAAAGGTGCCCACGATCCGCACTCCGCCGACCTCCCGCGCGAGCGCCTCTGCCGCCCGCTCGGCCACGCCGGGGGCCGCGCCCAGCAGGAAGAGGCGCCAGCCCTCGGTTGCGGCACGTCGCGCCAGGGCGAGAACGAGCTCGGTCCCGGTCACCCGGCCTCTTAAGGGCGTCCCCTGCAAACGCGCCGCCAGCACGACACCGACGCCGTCGGCCGTGGCCAGCGCCGCGCGACGCAGAACGGCCCCGAAGTCTGGCCGGTAGCGCGCCGCGACCAGGAACTCCGGGTTGACGGTGACCACCTGGTGATGCCCGCCCGCCGCCATCAGCCTCGTGATCCACTCAACGGCCTCGTCCAGGTCAACCGGGGCGATGGGGACGCCGAGGACGGTCGCCGGCTTCATCCCCACTCCCCGGCCAGACAGTAGGCGGCGGCGCAGACGGCGATCGCCGCCGTCTCGGCGCGCAGGATTCTGGGGCCGAGGGTGACGGCGTGCAGCCCGTGCCGGCGCGCCTCCGCCACCTCCTCCTCCTCCAGCCCGCCTTCGGGTCCCGTGATGACCGCCAGGGTCCGGGGTACAGGCGGTGCCATGAGGTCACGCAAGGCTTCGCCGCCGTGCTCGGAACAGCAGAGGGCGAGGTCGGCCCGAGTCGCCTCGCCGCAGGCGGTCGGGAAATCGACAACGGCAGCAAGCTCCGGAAGACGGCCCCGCCCGCTCTGTTCCACCGCCTCGCGCACGATGCTGCGCCAGCGTGACGGTACCTCGCCGGCTGCCGGTCGGGCGACGGAACGCCGGCAGAGCACCGGCGTGATCGCGGCAACGCCCAGTTCCGTCGCCTTCTGCAAGACGAGCTCCAAGCGCGGCGCGCGCACCAACGCCGGATACAGGTGAATCCGCAGTGCCGCCTCCGCCGCATTGGCGTTCCGGCTGAGCACCTGCATCGTCACGCGCTGATGGGTGACGGAGGCCAGGCGACACACGGCCTCCGCCCCTTCGCCGTCACACAACGTGACCTCGTCGCCGGCCCGCATCCGTAGGACCAGCGCGATCTGGCGGGCCTGGGGGCCCTCCACCGTCACGGTATCCGTGGCCAGCGCCGCCCTATCGACGAGGAATCGCTGCACCTACGCCTCTCGGCGCAGTCGCAAGGCGCGCCAGTCGCCTTCCGCCTGCCGCTCCACCGGCAGGAAGCCGTACGTGGCGAAGGTCAGCATCAGCTCCAACTCCGCCGGCTCGATGACGCCCGACAGCAGGAGCTCCCCGCCCGGTGCGACGGCCGCCGCCAGATCGGGCGCCAGTTGCGTCAATACCTTGGCCACGACGTTGGCAACGACCACCTCGAACTGCGGCTCGGGCTCCAGACGAAGCAGGTCGAGCGACCCCTCGCGCGCGCGAATCCGCTCGTCCTGACCGTTGACGCGTGCGTTCTCCTCCGTGACGCGCACCGCGTCGGTGTTCGTATCCAGCGCTAGGACCTCACGCGCGCCCAGAAACGCTCCAGCGATGGCGAGCACTCCCGATCCAGTGCCGACATCCAACAGCCGGACGCCGGTCAGCGACGTGCCCTCGAGCAGTTGCAAGGCGAGCCGAGTCGTCGGATGCAGACCAGTCCCGAAAGCATTGCCCGGGTCCAGGCGCACGACGACGTCATCGGGGCCGCTGCTGAATTCCTCCCAGGTCGGCCCCAGCAGGAGCCGCCGGCCGATCCGCTGAGGGCGGTAATGCCGCTTCCAGGCGTTTGCCCAATCTTCTTCGCGCAGTTGCTGGTATGTCGGTCCGACCAGCTTGCCGGGGGCGATCTGGGCAAGGTGCCACAGCGCCACCTCGATCTGCCGACGGCGCAGGTCGGTCTGGTCGTCCACCGGCAGGTAGCCACGCACGGTCACCGGGCCGGCGGGGACACTGCCGTCCCACCCGGCGTCACTATCGGCCGCTTCGAGGGACTGCACGGCGACGACGCCATCGGGACAGTAGCGCCGGAGCACGCCCATGAGCTCTTCCGCCGTCTCCGCATCGGCCTTGACGGCAACCTCAAGCCAGTGCTGAACCGAGGTCGTCCCTATCTCCCGGCCTCCTCATCGCCCCATCGCCTGGCCGCGCCGTGGTCCTGCGAATCCGCCAACCCGTCGTCCTCACCTGGTTCGTGCAGCATGCGAATGCAAATCACGCTGGCGGCCGCGAGGAGGATGAACGTGCCGGCGACGACCATCAACCAGCCGGCATATTGCTGATCATTGATGGCCGACAGCCCCCACAACGGCCGGCTGCCAGGCGGCAACGTATACATCGGGCGCGGCACGATGGCCAGGATAAAGCCCAGGGCCTTCAGCACCGAGCTGCCGATGAACAGGTAGAGCAGCTTGCCGAGGTCGGCGAGCTCTCGCTCCCACGAGGGGAACGGCTCGATAATCGGCCACCAGAAGAGCACCGCGGTGGCGAAAATGACCAGCCCCGCGACGAAGCGCAGCGAGCCATCGGCCAGGGTGGCATTGAAGACATGTGGCAGGTAGCAGAGGAAGAGCGCCACGAGGAACAGTGTGGCGGTGCGGGACGGTCGCGTCAGCGCCTGCATCGCCCGGCGCGAGCCGCGGTGGGCAAAGAGCGGCAAGAGCACCACCCGCGGGACCCCGAGCAGCACCAGCGGCGGCGCGGCGAAGGCCAGGATGACGTGCCCAGTCATTTCCGGCAGGACGCTGCCACCGGGCAGCGCGACCGCGAACAGAAACGCCAGCGTACCGGCGCCGAACGAGGCGACGCGTCCGCCCATATTCCGCGGCAGGGGGCGGTTATTCGCCCGGGCGCGCCGGATGCCGAGGACGAACAGCAGATCGAGCGCCAGGACGACGCCGACACCGGCAATGGCCGAGGTCCACAGCATCGATGACACCGCCAGTTCGTGGTATGGCAGTCCGGCCGGCCGCCACGATGAGGCCGGTCGTTACCTACATAGTACCAAACATCGCCGAGCCGATCACGCTACGCCCGCCGCCCCTCCGGTATCCGCGCCAGGAATCCGTCCACGCTGGCGCGGGTGGGCAACGACGGACGCGCGCCAAGGACGGTGCAGGCCAGACTGCCGGCGGCAACGGCGAACCGGGCCGCCACCTCATCCGCCAAGCCGTCGGCGAGCGCCACGGCGAGCGCCCCGGCAAAAGCATCACCCGCCGCGGTCGTGTCCACCACCGCGACCGCCGGGGCGGGCTGGAGCCAGGGGCCGTCGGGGCCGAGCAGCACGGCGCCGCGCCGGCCGAGGGTGACCACCGCATGCCCGACGCCACGGTGGCAGAGGCGCGCTGCCGCCTGGAGCGCCGATGCCTCGTCCCGGACGTCGACCTCGGCAAGGAGGCCGGCCTCGGTCTCGTTGACGATGAGCCAATCCACCAGCGACAACAGGTCCAGCGCGCGCCGCTCGGCCGGCGCGGCATTGAGGATCTTCTGAGAACCGTCAGGAGCTCGCATCAACAGGGCCTGGATCGCAGCAAAGGGCCATTCCAGTTGCCCCATGACCACGCGAGCGCCAGCGAAAGCGCCGGCGGCGGCGCTCACGGTGGACGCGTCGGCCCGAGCGTTCGCGCCCGGCGCCACGATGATGGTGTTGCTGCCGTCATCGGCGACGGCGATCAGGGCGACGCCGGACGGGACACCGGCGACGACCTGCACCCAGCGCCCATCAACGCGGTCGTCCGTCACGCTGCGCAGCAACAAGCGTCCGGCGTCATCGTCGCCGACCAGAGCGAGCAGCCTTGCTTCACCGCCCAGCCGCGCCACGGCCGCCGCCTGGTTCGCCCCCTTCCCGCCGGGTACCCGGACCAGGTCCCGCCCGTGGATCGTTTCGCCCGGCCGCGGCAAACGCGGCGTCCTCACCACCATGTCGAGATTGATGCCGCCCGCCACGACGACCGCCGGGCGCGGGGATGCGCCGCCGGCACGCCTCCGCTCCGACGCCGTTCGCTCGTTAGGCACCGAACTTGTCATATTTCAAGGCGTGGGCCATGGCGAGGTCGAGGACGTCGGCATGCTGCAAGTGGCCGAGTGAGCCCCTGGCTGCCGCCCGCTCCGAGAAGCCGGCACGGCCCTCCGGCAGGACGTAGGCCGAACGCAGCAACAGCGGGAGCGGGTGCCAGCTATGGCTCTTCAGGCGGCTCGGCGTGGAATGGTCGCCGGTCACCACCAACACTTCCGGCTGCAACGCCAGCGCGAGCGGCAACAGCGCGTCAAATTCCTCGATCACCGCGGCTTTCCGGGCCGGATCGCCGTCTTCCCCGGCGCTGTCCGTGGGCTTGACGTGGAGGTAGAAGAAGTCGTGCCGGGCCCAATGCTCCTGCAACAGGTCGAACTCCTCGGCGACGGAGTGGGCCGCCCCGAGTACCCGCATGCCGACGATCCGTGCCAGCCCCTTGTACATCGGGTAGACGGCGATGGCGCCGGGTGTGAGCTTATACAGGTCGGCGAAAGTTGGCAGCGATGGATGGGTGGCGAAACCACGCAGGAGGACCATATTGGCCGGGTGTTCGCTCGCCAGGACACGTTGCGCCTGGGTCACGAACTGGTTCGCCAGGTCGGCACTGCGCGCCGCCGCCGGGTCCAACGCCGCGATCGCCTGCGGCGGCACGCCCGTGTGCTGGGGATCGGAGTCACTAAGGCGGTCGTCAAGCCCCGGCCCCTGGAAGACCACGACGGCGCGATACTGTTCTTCCGTCAAGATGTGTAGCTCCACGCCGGGCAGCTGCACCTCGGCCCGCAAGCGGGCGCAAAGCCGCTCGTTGAGAACGGTGGGAATGCGCCCCGCGCGCCTATCGGTGATGATCCCGGCCTGGTCGACGGTGCAGAAATTCATTCGCGCCGCCAGGTCTTGCGGCCCCAGGTCGAACCCGACGCCCAGCGCCGAGAGGGCGCCGCGACCGATATTGTGCTCCAGGGCATCATAGCCGAAGAGGGCGAGGTGGGCCGGGCCGCTGCCGGGCGTGAGACCGGGGACGAGCGGCGTACTGAGCCCCAAAGCGGACTTCGCCGCCAGGGCGTCCAGGTTCGGCGTCCGGGCGCGCTCCAGCTCGGTCTGCCCGTCCGCTCCCGCGGGCAAGCCGCCCAGGCCGTCCAGGATGAGGAAGACGATCTTGGACGGCGTCTTCACGGACAGTTCGCGTCGAATATGGTTTGGAATCATCGGAAAGGCACCCCACTACTCCGCACGCGCGCCCGCCTCCGCCGGGCGCGTACGATTGTAGTCCATGGCGACCTTCTCCCGAGTCAGCGCCACGAGGCGCTCGAGAATCGCCTGCCGCTGACCATCCTCGGCGTCGCGCAATTCACGCTGGCAACGCGAGATCGCCAGCCGGAGCCGTTCGGCGCGGAGGAGGGCGATCGCATCGTCCAATGCCACGCGCAGGCGCGCCTCCTCCAGCGTCTGGTAGGCGCTCGTATCGCGCAGGAGCGCTTCCAGATAGGCGGGAGTGACGAGCTCGTTGCTGTTCAGGGCGGCGGTGAGGTCCTCCGGCGTCCGCGCCTCGGGGTGGGCGAGCAGGTGATCCCAGGCGGCGCCCATCCGCTCATCATCCGGGCGCAGTGGCTCCAGGGCCTCGGCGTAGCGCCCGATCATCCGCGGATAGCGCAACAGCATGGAGAGCAGATAGCGTTGCCGGCTCCGCTCGCCGGTCGCCTCGAATATCTCCCCGCGACGGCGACCCGGTGCCGGCGGTGATGTGATTTCCATGTCGTCCGCCACCGGATCGGCGGACGACGCGGCGCCCTCCTGGCCATCGTCGGGCGAGTAGGCTTCGGATGAGCCACCGCCATTGGGTCCAGCAGCGGACTCGCGGGCGATGCCCGTCCCCTGCCGCCGTACCCACGCGCCTTCACCGCGCGCCGCATCGCCCGCCTTCCAGCGCCCATTCCCCAACCGCGCCCCGTACGGCGTGGACGTCGGCGCGAGGGGATGGCGGCGCAACTGCTCGACCGCCGACACGATCACCGATTCCGGCACTTCGAGGACGGTCGCCAGACGGTCGACATAATGGCCACGCTCCAGCGGGTCGGCGATTTCGGCGATCACGGGCAGGAGCTCCTGGTTCGCCCGCTGTCGGCGTTCCGCCGCGCTGGCCGATCCATTGGCGACCAGATCGAAGAAGAACTCCACGATCGGCAGGGCCTTCTCCACCAGCGCGCGCCAGCGTTGCGGCTCCGCCAGGATGACCTCGTCCGGATCGACACCCGAGGGCAACGCCGCCACGTGGAGCGTCATGTCGACGTGCGCCTGGTAGCGCCCCGGTGTGCGCTCGCTGGCGACGCGCCCGGAAAGCTGCGGCGTCTGTTGCCGCTCGAACACCTGGTAGGCGAGGTGGATGGTCTGCTGGACCGCCTTCTGGCCGGCGGCATCGGCGTCCAGCGCCATCACCACCTTGCGCGCCGTGCGATAGAGCAGCGACAACTGGCGCTCGGTCAGGGCGGTACCCAGGCTCGCGACCACGTTGCCGAAGCCGGCCTGGTGGGCGGTCAGGGCGTCCATATAGCCTTCTACGACCACGATCGTGCCGGCCTTGCGCGCGGTATCGAGGGCGGCGTCCAGCAGGTAGAGCACGTTGCCCTTGTGGAACAGCTTCGTCTCCGGCGAGTTGAGATACTTCGGCTGGGCGCCATCCAGCTCCCGGCCGCCGAAGCCGATGAGCCGGCCCTTGGCATCGCGGATGGGAAAGATCAGACGATCCCGGAAGCGGTCGTAGACGCCGCCGCTCTCGGTGTTGCGAGTCACGAGGCCGGCCCGCCCCAGGCTCTCGGCGGAGTGGCCGCGCTGGCCGAGGTAGCGCAACAGACGGTCCCAACCGGCGGGCGCCCAGCCGAGGCCAAACCGGTCGATCGTCGCCTGGGTGATCCCACGCCGTTGCAAATAGGCCCGCGCCGCCGCGCCCGCCGGCGATGCCAGGGCACCCTGGAAAAAGAGGCCGGCCGCTTCGTTGACGGTCGCTACCTCGTCCGACTCCGGGTCCACCGGCTGCGGACGGTCGACCTCGACCTCGATACCGGCCTTGCGTCCCAAGCGCCGCACCGCCTCCTTGAAGTCAAGCTTCTCGATCTCCATGAGGAAGGTCACGACGTCGCCGCTCTTGCCGCAGCCGAAGCAGCGGAAGCTTCCCCGCTGGGGGCTGACGGTGAACGACGGCGACTTTTCGGTGTGGAACGGACACAGCCCCTTGAACGTCGCGCCGGCTTTGCGCAACTGCACATATTCGCCGATCACGGTTTCGATCGGCAACGCCAGCTTGAGGGCTTCCAGGTCGGCCATCGTACCTCCAGCCTGTCCAAGTCTCCAGTGTAACGGTGCCGGCCGGCCGGGCAGTCCGAGTGGGAGACCCCTCCCGCGGTTAACCTGAGAGTACCGCCGCTTTTCGGCGGACGGAGTGAGACGGGGAACGACGATGACGGGGGCACGGCGGCCGCTGGCCTGGCTGCGGGCCATGCGGTCTCGCTGGTGGCGCGCTGGCGGCGTGCTGCTGGCGGCGCTGGCGCTCTACGCCTTTGGCGGCGTGACCGGCTGGGTGCTCGCGAGCAGCAACGGACGGAACGAGCCAGCGGCGGCGCAGGCGGACGCACCCCTACTCTGGCAAGCCTGGAGACTCGCCGAGACGCACTACGTCAACACGGCGGCGCTGCAGCCCAAACAGATGATCTACGGGGCGATTAGCGGCATGCTGTCGGCTCTGGGCGACACCGACCATACGCGGTTCCTCACGCCCGAAGAGGTCAAGCAGGAGAACTCCGACCTCTCGGGGCATTTCGTGGGCATCGGTGTCCAGGTCGATTTCAAAGACGGCCGCCCCGTGGTCGTCGCCCCGTTGCCGAACTCCCCGGCCCAGCACGCGGGCCTCCGCGCCGGCGATGTGATCCTGGCGGTGAACAACAAGGACACGGCGCAAATGAGCCAGACGGAGGTGGCGGCGGCGATTCGCGGCCCCACCGGCACATCAGTCCAACTGCTCCTGCTCCGGCCCAGTACCCAGTCGACCTTCAGCGTCACGATCCAGCGGGCATCGATCGTGCAGGCAGCAGTCATCTCCGATCGCTTCACGGTACACGGCACGTCGCTGGTGGACATCCACATCACGCAGTTCAGCGCCAATGCCGACGCGGAACTGCGGAAGGCGTTGCAAACGGCAAACCAGGGGCATGTCCAGGGCATTATTCTGGATTTGCGCGACAATCCCGGCGGGCTGTTGGACCAGGCGATCAGCATTTCCAGCGAGTTCCTCAGCGGCGGCAACGTCCTGCTGGAAGAGGGTCGCAACGGCGTGAAGCAGCCGGACCCGGTGAAGCCTGGCGGCCTGGCGACCAAGACGCCGCTGGTGGTGCTGATCAACCAGGGCACCGCCAGCGCGGCCGAGATCACCGCCGGCGCCATCGAGGACCACCAGCGTGGGCCGCTGGTCGGCGCCACGACCTTCGGCACGGGCACGGTGCTGAACAACTATTCCCTCAGCGACGGCTCCGAAGTGCTGCTCGGCACCGAGGAATGGCTGACGCCGAACGGCACGCTGATCTGGCATCACGGCATCGTGCCGACCCAGCCGGTCGCCCTCCCCGCAAACGTTGCCCCGCTCTATCCGGACGCCGAGGAGAATCTCACCGAACAACAAATTCTCCAGAGCAGCGACGCCCAGCTGGTGAAGGCGATCCAGGATCTGGCGCCGTAAGGCGGTCCTTGCTACACTCCTTGCCTGAGAACGCTGCTCGGCCCCGGGCGTGGACCGATGCGGAGAGAAGGACACCAGCGCGCCATGAGCGACCGACCGAACATCATCTTCCTGATCGCTGACGACCACCGCCACGACGCGGTACACGCCTTCGGCAACCCGGACGTGCAGACGCCCGTGCTGGACGGGCTGGCCGAGGGCGGCGTCTCCTTCCGGCGGGCCTACACCATGGGCGGCATGGTCGGCGCCGTCTGCGTCCCCAGCCGGGCCGCCGTCCTCACCGGCACCAACCCGTTCCGGGCTTCGACCCGCCCGTTACCGGGCGACGGCCCTGGTTCGCTCACGATCAATCCGGACCTCGCCACGCTGCCGGCCACCCTGCGCGCGTCCGGCTATCACACCTACGGCGTCGGCAAGTGGCACAACGACAAGGCGAGCTTCTACCAGGGCTTTATCGGCGGTTCGCGCCTCTTCTTCGGCGGCATGAGCGACCAGTGGCGCGTCCCCACCTCCGACTACGACCCGACCGGCCAGTACCCGGCCGAGGGGCGGCAGGTCCGGGAGCAGTTCTCCACGACGCTCTTTGCCGACGCCGCCATCGCCTTCCTGCGCGACTACACGGGTGACGCCCCCTACCTGCTCTACGTCGCCTTCACCGCCCCCCACGACCCGCGGACGGCGCCGCCGGACTTCGCCGCGCGCTACGACCCGCAACGCATCACCCTGCCGCCCAACATCCTGCCGGAGCACCCATTCGACAACGGCGAACTGCGCGTCCGCGACGAACTACTCGCCCCCTTTCCCCGCACCGCCGACGTCGTCCGCCAGCATCTGGCCGATTACTACGCCATGATCGGCAGCCTGGATGCCGAGATCGGCCGCCTCCTGACGGCGCTGGCGGAACGGGGCGATGCCGACAACACGATCATCGTCTATACCGCCGACCACGGCCTGGCCGTCGGGCAGCACGGCCTGTTCGGCAAGCAGAACCTCTATGAGCACAGCATCGGCGTCCCCCGGATCATGGTTGGACCGGGCCTGCCGGCCGCCAAGGCGGTCACCGCGCTGACGCACCATGCCGACGTGTTCCCCACCCTCTGTGCGCTGACCGGCATCCCGGTTCCGGCGACCGTGGAAGGCCGGAGCCTGTTGCCGCTCCTGGATGATGCCGGGGCGCCCTGGCGCGACAGCGTCTTTGCCGTGTACAAGGATATCCAGCGGGCGGTGATCGAACAGGATTGGAAGCTGATCCGCTATTACCGATCCAGTGACCAGACCACCGGCAGCGATCGCCGCCAGCTGTTCCACCTCGCGGAGGATCCCTGGGAAATGCACGACCTGGCCGCCGACCCCGGTCAAAGCAGCCGCCTGCGCCGGCTGGAGGACGAGCTCAGCGCCTGGCAGCGCCGGACCGGGGACGTCCTCAGCCAGCGGTCGCCAGCGGAGATTGTCACTGCCAAAGAGCCAGGAGATAAATCTCCTGGCTGAATCCCCGGACG
>JAICXR010000176.1 GCA_025980355.1 Chloroflexota bacterium
CGACCAGGGCGCCACCTTCTACGACGAGCAGGCCCACCAGTGGACCTGGCAGACCACCGCCGCCGAGCAGGCGATGCAGAAGGTGGTCGACGTCTACCACCAGGGGACCTCCTGGGTGAAGATGCCGGCGGGGGTCAAGCAGCCGCTCGGCGAGGGTCGGGCGGCCCTGGAGATGGGCGCCGGCTTCTACGAGCTCTCCGGCGACCGGACGAGCTACCCGCACCTGGAGCTCATCGACATGCCGATGCCGAGCTTCGTCCCCGGGAAGACGCCCCACTACTTCCAGACCGCTATCTCCGGCTGGGCCCTGTCCGCCCTGCTCAAGCCGGGCGACCAGAAGACGAAGGCGAGCGCCGATTTCCTTCGCCATATGGTCTCGCCGGCAGAGGCAATCGCCAAGGCCGACGTCTACAGCGGCGCCATCCTGATCCAAGGAGTCTATACGAGTCCGGCCTTCAAGAGCACAACGTTCGGCCCGGTGCGTGGATTCCTCCCCAGTCAGGTCATCGCCAATACCCTGACGATGGACATGGCGGTCGAACCCGGCTTCAGCACCCAGATGGGCAAGGTGATCGCCGGGACGATGACGATCCAGGCCGCCCTGGCCGATATGCAGCAGCAGTACAGCTCCAAGGAAGCCGAAGCGCGCAAGCAGATGGCGTCGAGCTGAGCGGCACGGCGTTGTGTCGGGGCGGCCATTCAAGGGAAAGAGCGACCCTCCCTTAACAGCCCAGATGGCGATATGAGCGCCGCGAACAGGTACCGTCGTCCGGCCGCCCAAATCTCCGGCGGCGTCAGCGTGGCCGGTCGCGATGGCCGGGACGCCCCGCTGGCTAGAGACTAGGTGCCGTACGCCCGGCCCCGACGATAGTCGCCGCCATGTCCGTCACGATCGCTGCACCATCTCTGGCCGCCTCTACCGACGGCGCCGGTCACGGACGTTCTGGAACAGCCGCGCCACCGGCAAGGAGAGTGTCGGGAACAACGGACTGGTTAGCGTGTCGCCACGACCAAGGAGCGTCGCCGGGCCATAACTGCCCGCCTGATAAGGATCGCCGGCGAGGGCGTACAGCGCGATAGTTCGGTGGTCGTTGTCAACAATCCAATAGTGCGGCACGCCATGGAGTTCATACGCCTGCCACAGCTTACCGCCCCGCGCATGCTCATCGCGGGTGCTTGGCGAGAGGATCTCGACGATCAGGTCGGGCGCTCCTTCGATGACCCGGTGAGCGATGATCTGCTCCCGTTCGTGCCGTACGAAGAACAGGTCGGGATGACTAACGTAGACGGCGGCCTCGCCACGCGCCGGGTAATCCAGGGCCACCGCCGTGGTGTCGCTGAAGACGTAGCCAAACCCTGCGTTCTGAGCGTCGAAGAGGAAATCCGCCAGTTCCATGCGGGACAGCGCATGGTTGACGTCCGGGATGTTGCGCACAACGTACACGCCTCCAAGAATGTCGTAGATCGGGCTGTCATCAGGCAGTTCCGCCAAATCCGTAAGGGTATACGTGTGCTGGGTCGTCACCATCGATGTACTCCCTCCCGCCGCCGCAGTGATTCTCTGTATCCTACATCATCCCCGCTCTCCCTGGCGCGCTATCGGTAGAGCGGCAGCAGACTCTGGTAACGGGCGCGCGCCGCTTCGGCCACCGGCGTTTGCCACAGCTCCGCATTGAACATCTCGATGGCGTACAGCCGTCATAGCCGAACTCCTCCAAGCGGGCGATGATCGCCGGCAAACCGGGATCGGCGCTGATCACTTACAGGCGCATGGACGCCGCGTGGGGCGTCGCTATGACGTCGGTCAAATCCCGAGGTGGCGCCGGAAGATCTCTTCGAAGAGGCGCACGTCGATCAGCGTGTCGGCGGCGCTCGACTCGTACGGCTCCCCGTCTAGGGTGCGACGGACGAATGCCTCCGCCTCCCGCTTGTAGGCCCAGGTCCAGGCCAGCTTCGGGATCAGGCGCGTCGTCTGCTGCTCCTCGTGCGCCATCCCACGCCATAACTCCACCTCGGCCGGTGCCTGGCGCAGTAAGAGCGGTGGCGCCCAGGTGTGCAGCCAGCCGTGCTGGAAGTACAGTTGGGTGTGCTCGTCCCAGCGGTAGTAGCTGACACGCCCCGTTTCCAGGACGCCGCGCGTCCCCGCCAGGTCCAGGATGACGACGCCATGCTGGCCGTCCGGGTCGAGGTCGACCACCTTGACGCGCACGTCGTCCTCCGCGTCGGTGAACCAGCGCATGAGGTTGACATTGTGGGTGTACTGCTGGAGCAGGTCGGCATAGGCCCCCCGCTGCGCTTCCGGCAGCCATCCCGGCCAGCGGGCCGGCGCCATGGGCGGTGTCGGCTCGTCCGTCTGTTCCAGGGGTACGTCGATGTTGGCGACCCAGTCCCCGAGGAAGCCGTGGTTGCGGACGTACTGGAGGCGGCCGAGCTCGCCGGAGGCGCGGAACTGGCGGACGTAGCGCCGGACCAGCTCGTTGCCGGCGTCATAGCGCTTCATATAGCCGACCATTAGCCGGGCGCCGCCTTCACGTTCGGCCGCGACGATCTCCTCGCCCTGCTCAACCGAGAGGGCCATCGGTTTTTCCATGAAGACGCACTTGCCGGCGTGCAAGGCGTCTGCGGCGACCTCCGCCTGGGCCGAGAACGCCGCCGAGACGGCCAGGGCGTCGACGGCGGGGTCCGCTATCAGTTCCTGGTGGGTCCGATACAGGCGCGGGATGCCGTAACGCCGTTGCACCTTGCCACCCAGTTCGGGCCGCAGTTCCGCCAGCGCCACCAGTTCGCAGTCCGGGATTGACGAGAAGTTCGGCAGGTGGACTCGTTGGGCCATGAATCCGCAACCGACGTAGCCGAGCCGAAGCGTGGGCACGAGCAGCCCCTTTCCTGATACCACGGCAGACGGCGGGACCGCGCGCTTCTCTCCCGGCCCCACGACTCGCCAAGGGGAACAACGGACAGCCCTTGACAGCGTAAACATTATAACGAATACTCGTTGCGATGCGAGAGATTTCCAGGCATCGGCCAGAACGCGGAACGGGGCGCGGCGGTATCGAGCCACGGTGCCAACCCGGCGGGTTGGCGGGCAGTGAGGACCGAGGTCACGGACGTACGGTAAGCGATAGGAGGACAGTGCATGGCCCAATTGCAAACCCGGCGCGGCTTTCTCGAGGTCTGCGCCACGAGCGTCGTCGGCGCCGTCGGGATGCTTACGCTGGCGGCCTGCGGCGGCGCCGCGACGGCGACCACAGAGATGACCACGTCGACCGCGGCCCAGGTGACCGCCAGTCAAGCGACCGCGGCCTCGAGTAGCGCCGCCACATCGGCGGCCAGCAGTGTGGCCAAGGCGACAGTGGGCACCGCCACTGCGGCCGTATCGGCCACCACGCCTGCCGCCAGCAGTCAGGCGCCGAAGACCACCGGCCAGGCGGTGAGCATTTCGGTGCTCCACCAGGATTGGCAACCGCTGACCAACATGCTTAAGCAGGCGGTGACAACCTTCAAGACGCAGCAACCGCAGGTGACGGTGACCCTCGTGCCGGTGGCCTACGGCGATCTCGCGACGAAGGTGAAGACCGAGATGGCCGCCGGCACCGGCCCGGAAGTGCTGCACAGTTACAGCGATTTCTGGCGGGCGGTCGACGCCTCCGCCGTCTTCCTGCCTCTGACGCCGGAACTCTTCTCGCGCGACGAGTTGGCGAAGATCACGTATCCGACCTTGCTCGACTCCGTGCCGTCCAAGCGGAAGGAGGTATATCTCCTCCCGTATGCCGATGGACTGAACGGCGACGCGCTGCTCTACAACCCGGCCATGCTGACGAAGGCCGGCGTCGACCCCAAGGGGTTCAAGACGATCGACGACATCATCGCCGCCGGGGCGAAGCTCACCGTGTCCCAGGGCGGGGCCATCACCACCGAGGGCATCTGGTTCTCCGACACGCAGGACCCGGTGCGCAACTGGATCCTCGACCAGGGCGCCACCTTCTACGACGTGCAGGCCCACCAGTGGACCTGGCAGACGAGCGCCGCCGAGCAGGCGATGCAGAAGGTCGTCGACGTCTACAAGCAGGGGACCTCCTGGGTCACGATGCCGGCCGGCGTGAAGCAGCCGCTGGGCGAGGGGCGGGCGGCCATGGAGATGGGCGCCGGCTTCTACGAGCTCTCGGGCGACGCGACGAGCTATCCCCACCTGGAGCTCGCCGACATGCCCATGCCGAGCTTCGTGCCTGGGAAGACGCCCCACTACTTCCAGACGGCGATCTCGGGCTGGGCCCTCTCCGCCCTGCTCAAGGCGGGCGACGAGAAGACGAAGGCGGGCGTCGATTTCCTGCGCTTCCTGTATACGCCGGGCGAGGCCATGGCCCTCGCCACCCAGTACAGCGGCGCCATCTTCATCCAGGGGGTCTACAACAGCCCGGCGTTCAAGAGCTCGACGTTTGGGGCGCTGCGTACCAACCTGCCCGATCAGGTGATCGCCAACACCCTGACGATGGACATGGCGGTGGAGCCCGGATTCGGCAGCCAGATGGGCAAGGTGATCGCCGGGACGATGACGATCCAGGCCGCCCTGGCAGATATGCAACAGCAATACAGCTCCAAGGAGACGGAGGCGCGCAAGCAGATGACGTCGAGCTGATGTCCGAGCGCGTGAACCGGCGTGATGCGGCAAGCAGGAGGGTTGAATAATCGTGGGACTCAAGATCGCGATGGTCGGGACCGGCGCCTTTGCGCGCAGCTTCATCCCGCTCTTCAAAGCCCATCCCTGGGTCGATGAGGTCGCCCTCTGCGACCTGGATGCGGAGAAGCTGGCCCGCGCCTCCGACGAGTTCGGGCTGCCCAAGACCTATCCCTCCCTGGATGCGGTCTGCGAAAGCGACGCCGACGCCGCCGTCATCATCACCCAGAACTGGCTCCACGCACCGCAGGCAGTCCAGGCGCTGCGCGCCGGCAAGCACGTCTATTCCGCCGTGCCGACCGGCATCACCGTGGAGGAGATCCGGACGCTGGTGCGCACCGTCGAGGAGACCGGCCTGATCTACATGTTGGGGGAGACCAGCTACTATCGGTCCGAGGACGTCTACTGCCGCCAGCGCCACGCCGCCGGCGACTTCGGTCACGTCGTCTACGCGGAGGCGGAGTACTACCACGACTTCTCCCACGGCCTCTATGAGGTCTCGCAGCGCCGGGGCGGAGCCAACTGGAAGGAGTTCGCCGGGAAGCCGCCGATGCTCTATCCCACGCACTCCACCAGCCAGGTCGTCTCTGTCACCGGCGCCCACATGACCCATGTCTCCTGCTTCGGCTTCGTCGACACCTCCGACGACGGCCTCTTCCTCGCCGACGTCAACCGCTGGGGCAACGTCTTCAGCGACGAGACGGCGCTCTTCAAGATGTCGGACGGCAGCAGTTGCCGCATCAACGAGTTCCGCCGCGTCGGGCATCCGGGGTCGGAGCGGCTCGCCCAGATCGCCGGCACCGAGGCCACCTTCGAGGCGAGTTGGGCGGGACGCCGCTGGCTGACCAAGGATCGCCGCCAGACGGTCGACTTGGACGACCTCCTTGCCGTCGGCGACGTGACGGTGGACGGCGCGACGTTCCACGGCGTTGCCAAGGTGCATGACGTGCAGCGGCTACCGAAGGAGTTCGCCGCCCTGCCCACGGGGCACGGCGGCTCGCACCAGTTCCTCGTCGACGACTTCGTGCGGGCCTGCACGAACGGCGTCCAGCCGCCGAACCACGTCTGGCGCGCCGCCCGCTACGCCGTGCCGGGCGTCGTCGCCCACGACTCCGCGGTGCAGGGGGGCGCGTTGCTGGAAGTGCCGGACTTCGGTGATCCGCCGCGCTGATGTGCTGCTCGCTGAAAGCGTTCGTGGACGTCGATGACCGCGCTTGAGACGACGAGAGCGTCACCATTTCACCGCGTCCGCCACCAGAACCTGCGCCATACGGTGCTGGAGCCGATCCGCAACGCGATTCTGTTCGGGCAGTTGCCGGTCGGCGAGCGCCTGATGGAAGCGGAGATCGCCGAGCAGATGGGCGTCAGCCGGGGGCCCGTGCGCGAGGCGCTCCAACAACTGGAGCGCGAGGGACTGGTACTCAGCCAGGCACATCGCGGTACGGTGGTCACCGCCGTCGACGAAGACGAGGTGGACGTCCTGTACCACCTGCGGGCCGAACTGGAGGGCTTCGCCGTGCAGTCGCTCATGCGGCGGGAGGCGTCGCCGCCGATTGCTGCCCTGCAAGCCCTGGTCGATGCGATGCGCGCCGCGGCGCAGGCCGAACAGCTCGCCGACCTTGCGGAGAAGGACCTGGAGTTCCATCGCCTGATCGTCGACAGTTCCGGCCATCGCATCCTCGCCGCGGTCTGGGCCGGGATGGACGGCCCGATTCGGGCCCGTCTGTATCGGTCGCTGACGGGCCCGTTCGCCGGGGAGCTGCTCGGCTATACTGCGGAGTCGCATCAACCGATCGTCGACGCCATGGCTTTGGGGGACAGTGACCACGCCGTCACGGCGATGAAGCAGCACATCCTGGAAACCAGACGGTTAATCGAAAAGGGGCTCAGCCGTGACGGAGGGGCTTGAACGCATCGTCCTCGACTTCACCCAGATGCGAACGTTCGCCAAAGACCCGTTTCTCTTCGCCGAGGGCGACGGCATCCGGGTGACCGACGTTAATGGGAAGCAGTATATCGACGGCCTGTCCGGCGTGTTCGTGAACAGCCTGGGCTACCGCAATCGGGCGATCATCGATGCGGTGACGGCGCAGATGGAACGCCTGCACTTTGCGCCGCCCCTGCACGGGACGACGCCGGTAGCGCTGGAGCTGGTCGAGGCCTTGTTGCAGTTTGCGCCCACAGGCATGGGCGCGGTGAAACTTCAGAGCGGCGGCTCCGAGGCGACCGAGGCCGCCATGAAGCTGGCCCGACAGTACCACAAGCAGACCGGCCACCCGAACAAGTTCAAGATTATCGCCCGCTATGGCGGCTACCATGGGGCGACGATGGGGGCGTTGTCGGCCAGCGGCAGTTGGGAGCGC
>JAICXR010000102.1 GCA_025980355.1 Chloroflexota bacterium
AGGCCCAGATCCCCATCTACCCGTGGCTCCGGCCCTGGGGTTATCCGTGGGGCCACCCGTGGGGCTGGGGCGGTCCCTGGGGCGACCCCTGGATCGCGGCCGGCGGCCCGCCCCAGGTGCAGCAGCCGCAGCAGTTCCAGGCGCAGATGCCGCAGATGCAACCGCAGATGGCCGGCATGGGCGGCGGCCAGGGCGGCGCGCCCCAGGCACAGTTGCAAAGGCCCAACATCTGGTTCGGCCCCTGGTGGAGCCGAGACTGGTGGGGCGGCCCCACGTGGACCAATCCCTCGTGGGTCAATCCCTGGATCGTAGCCGGTAGCCAGCCGCAGGTGCAGCAGACGCTGCAGCCCCAGATGCAGCAGCCACAGGCGGCCGGTATGGGCGGCGCGGCCCAAGGACCTTCGTGACCTACCTCGGCTACCCCCGCCTGCATTTCGCCGGCCTGTTCCAGGCCGACATTTCGACGGTCAACAACGACCCGGAACACTTCGATACCGACCGGTTCGCCGCCCGCTTTCAGAAGGCGCAGACCGCCACCGCGCCGAACGGGTGGTGGAACCCGCGGGGCAGCGGGGCTTGGCGCCTACACAACTGCCGGGTCACGAGCGCCCTCTACAGCGACGGCAGCCTCGTCGCATCGCCGGACGCTGACCCGATCGTCGGCACGACGCTGGCGGGCGCCGACGATCGGGTGAGCGCCAAGCTCGTCGACCTCGACCCACAGCAGCAGATGGCCTCGCAGATCTGGGGCCTACGCCTGCGGCTCTCCGACGGCGACGGACGCGCCGCCTTCGTCGGCGACTTCGCTCCGACGCCCTTCACCGACATCTGGCCCCGCTACCCGCAAGGGCAGCCCGATTCGTTCTTCGGCGCCACCTACCAGTCGGTACTCGCGGCGGTGCGCTGGTCCGACGACCTGGGCTCGACTTTCCTCCGCGAGCTCCGCCAGGCCGGCGACCAACTGTCGATCAAGTTCAACGTCGACGGCATGGACGATAACCCCGCGTCGCCGACGTTCACATGGGGCCGCATCGTCGGCGCGATCGGCCCATATGTCGAGGGCGAGGCAAAGCACTTCGTGGCCGCCCGCATGCTGTGGCCGTCCCCGAACGCCCAGTCGCCGCTCAACCCCGCGCCCTGCCGAATCGACCCGGTGACCGGCGCGCTGTTCCTGGATCTCGGTAATAGCCTGCCGACGACGGCGGCCGGCGGCCCGCTCAAAGATGTCGGGCCGTTGTGGCTCGTCGCGTTGCCGCCCTCCGGGCCGCCGGTGCCGCTTGCGTCGCTTCCGAGCGTCAGCGGCGCGTTCTATGCCCAACAGGCAGGGATTGTTTCCCTCCCGCTCGGCGGCGACCAGGCAGCAGCGGCCGCGTCGTGTCGCCTCGCCATCCTGGACGGGGCCGGCGCGCTCCTCCTATCCGAGAACGACAATGCCACCTATCTGCGAGCCGACGACCTCGTGTTCCGCATGAGCCCGCATCCGCCCGACAACAGCCAGCGCGTCGCCATCTTCGCGACCCGCTACGGCCTGCCGGCGGCCGATATCGCCATCGCCGTCCAGCACCTGGACATGGGCGGCCAGGCGAAGCGGGGGCCGGTGAACCAGCCCCCGGTGGGCGTCCCGCCGTCGGCGTTGACCTTCCCGCCATCGGTGGTGACCGGCCCGGACGGACGGGCCGAACTGCCGCTCGCGGCGTCCCCGCCCGGCAACCCGCGCGGCTACATCGATGGCCAGGTCTACACCGTCCTCTACGGGTGGTCGGACGGCCCCTCGCAGACCTTCGGGATGCCGGTGAGCGTCCTCGTCTGGGACGACTACCAGGCGCCCGAGCGCCCGACCTGGGTCGCGGACGTGCAGCCCATCCTCCAGCAATACGCCAACCTCTACCCCGTTATGCGCGACATCGTCGACCTCGCCAGCTACTCCAGCGTGGTCCGTTACCGGGGCATGCTTCGGCGGGTGCTGGAGCTCCCGATCGAGGATCCCAATTCTATGCCGGTCACCCGCGATCTGTCGCCCGCCAAGCGGGCGATGCTGCTGCGGTGGCTCGGCGAACGGGAGCCGCCGCTCTTCGCGATCGACGACCTCGCCAACTTGCGCCGCATGTTGCAACTGGCTATCGAGCTTGAGCACGCCACGATCCCCCCGTACCTGTGCGCCCTCTTCTCCATCAAGCCAGGGCGCAATGCCGAAGTCGCGCGGCTCATCCGCGGGGTCGTGACGGAAGAGATGCTGCACATGGCGCTCGCCTGCAACCTCCTCAATGCGGTAGGCGGCGCACCCGAGGTCGCGAAGCCGGCCTTCGTGCCGCGCTATCCCGGACACCTGCCGGGTGGCATACGGCCGGATTTGACCGTGACGCTTCGTCGCTGCTCGAAAGAACAGATCCGCGATGTGTTCATGGCCATCGAGGAGCCGGAGCAGCTCCTCGCCGTGGACGCGTCGATCGACCGCGCGGTGCCGGAGCGGTTGCTCGGCGGGGACGAAGAGCGGCGGATCGACGTGCGGAGTCTCGATCTCGACCACGAAGGCAAGCTGACCCAGCCCTCCGGTGAAGCCATCGAGCATCTCGAGCGCGCGTACACGCAGGTCGAACACGAGCCGCTCACGATCGGCTGGTTCTACCAGCGGATCGCTCGCGCCATCGTCGAACTCGAACGATCGGGCGTCGACGTCTTCGTCGGCGACCCGTCCCGCCAGCTCACCCCGGCAAGTTGGCCGGGCTCGCCGCCGGGGCGGCTGTACAAGATCACCGACAAGGCGAGCGCCTTGCTCGCCATCCACGAAATCGTGCGCCAGGGTGAAGGGACGACGCTGACCGACCCGTCTGGGGGCCGCCACGAGCTGGCCCACTACTTCCGGTTCCGCGAGATCGTGGAAGGGCGGCAGTTGGCGAAGGACGCGGAAGGTGCTTGGACGTTCAAGGGCCCGCCGATCCTGTTCGACCCCGATGGCGTCTTCCCCATGGTGGACGATCCGGACAGCACGGCACTGCCCCAGCAATCGCCCGCCTGGATCGCCGCGGCGCTCTTCGACGAGACGTATGGCGATCTGCTCAGATCGCTCGACCGGGCGGTGAACGGCGCCCCTGACCGCCTGCGCGACGCCATCGGCCTGATGTTCTCGCTCGAGGTCCAGGCGCACCGGTTGATGGCGATGCCGCTGGCCCCCGGCTCGCCGGACACGGCCGGGCCGGACTTCCAGCCCGCGTAGGCGAGGCCGCTCACGCGCCGGGCCGTGCGAGCAGTGCCGCGATTGCGGCGTCGATGGGCTGCCCGGTGGCGTCCTGATAGTAGCTGAAGCCCGGCGCCGGGTTGACCTCGAAGCAGAACCATTCCCCCTCGGGAGTTTCGCGCAGATCGATCCCTGCCACCAGGAGGCCCATGGCGCCGGCCAGCATCCGGCACCGATGTGCCAGCCCCTCGTCCAGGGCACACGCCTCGATCCGAACACTGCCGCCTCGGAGGCCGGCGTAGCGGTAGTCGTCGCATTCGGATACGATCCGGCAGGCGAACGCCTCGTCGCCAACCACGTGGACCCGCACGTCGGTGCCCGTGACGTATGCCTGGAACTGGGTGGGGCACCACACGACGTCTTCGACCCTGGCAATGTGCTCGGACGACAGGCGAGTGACGATGCTCCGCACGCTGCTCAGGGACTTGTACACCACGGCGCCGTGCCGTTGCCAGAAGGCGAATGCCGCCTCCGGGTCGGTGGTGATCAGCGTCTCGGGGACCCGGAACCCCAGGGAGCGAATCCAGGCCAATTGGTAGGGCTTTGAGTTGTTGGCCGCCATGGCCGCCGGCCGGTTGATGACGCGCGCCGTGGTCACCTCGGCCCATGCTGCCAGAGCGTCCTCGACGGCCATGGCGTGGCGCCAAATCGCGCTGCCGGGGCCGGCGGCGGCCACCGCCGGCAGCCGGCGCGAGTCGTATGGGCGCAGGTAAGCGGCGGTCACGTCGGCGAACGGGACGGCGATCCCATCCCAGGCCAGCGAGCCGTGTACCCGCTCGTCGACCCTGAGCGCCAGCGTCGCGCGCGGCGTCGCTCGCTGATCGAACAGCGCCAGCCGGCATCCTCGCCGGCGCAACGCGTCCCGGACCATCGCCAGCGGTCGGTCGCCGGGGAGGCCCCATAACAGGATCACGGGTCGAGCAACCGCCCGAGGAGAGCGGCGTTGACGGCCGGCACGCTCAGGTCGGGCCAGAGATCCGCCCCGGCGAAGCGCAGCGTGCCGTCGGGCCCCCGCTCAAACAACGTCTGCAGGATGTCGGCTCCGGCGAAGCGGGCCAGGCTAACCGCCTGCCTGCCCGTCGCCGCGTCGACCGGACCGTACCAGTGTTCGCCGACGACCGCGACGGCGACGGTCCCCGCCCCCCATGGTCGCGGCGCCCCGCCCGGCTCCTCCCGTTCGACCGGGCGTACCAGCATCCCCAATGCCGCGGCTGCGTGCGCCCAGCGCTCGGGCCGCCAGTAGGGACCGGCCAGGCACGTCGGCGTCGGTCGGTTCACCGTCCGGCAGGGGAGCTCCGCCAGCCAGCCGAGCAAGAACGCTGTCATCTCGGCCGCCACATAGTCGCGATCGGCTTCGACGATGTGCGGCAACTCCCGGGCATCGACGTGGGGAAGCCGGGTGTAGACGGCGCGGAGCTGGGCCGCCTCCAGCGTCCGGCCTGGGCCGAGCATGATTCGATCGTCCTGAGGTACGCCAACCTGATGGCGCCAGCCCTGCACGCTCAGCGAGGCGGGCGTGAGCAGCGCGGTATCCACGGACGACCAAGCTTCCGCTAGCCGGCGTGCCGCCTCGTCGTGGCGGCCAGCGACGATCAGGATCATCGTGCTGTACGCGCCGCACGAAGCCGACCTGCCGCGCTACTTTCGCTCACGCCCGCGGTCGACGCCTCGCGCGGGGAGCGGGTTTGGCGTCCTTGGCCTGATCTTCCCCCGGGCTTTCAGCGCTGCTGACCGCCTGCTCCCCGACCGGCGGGCGCTCTTCCGGCCGGATGAAGGCACGCCCGCTCGCCAATCCTTCCTCCACTCGCGCAACCCGCTGGGCAAGCTCATCGATCCGGCCGCTCAGGTCGGAGGGTTGGCCTGCCAGCCCGCCCTCCGCGAACTCCTTCTGCTCTTTCCATTCGGGCTTGTGGTCCTTCACGTCCTTGAACTCTTTAGGCTCCTTGTAGTCCTTGTGCTCTTTCCACTCAGACTTGTGGTCCTTGACGTCTTTGAACTCCTTGGGCTCCTTATACTCCTTCCACTCCGGCTTGTGATCCTTAACATCCTTGAACTCCTTGGGCTCCTTCGTTTCCTTGGATTCCTTCTCCTTGGTGTCCTTGGAGTCCTTCTGGTCCTTCACTTGCTGGTCTGTCGGGGCACAGGTGTTGTCGGCCTGCGACCAGTAGCGTTGCACCACGACGCCGTTAATCGTGACGGTGCTACCCGTGCATATGTCGGCGATCTCGCACCAGCCCGACTGGCTGCATGTCCCCGGGTCGCCGGTGATGGCGCTCCCCTCCGGGTCGGTGACCGCCTCTACCAGTTCATGGGAGAAGACCGAGGTGATGCCATTCAGCGTGCCCGCGTTGGTAAGCCAGGCATAGTGGCAGTTGGCGCCGCCGATCGAGACGGAGCTATGCTCGCCTACGAACGTCCCGCTGCTGCCGACCCCCGGCGGCATGAACACGACGTAGAGCAGCTGCGGATCCGACACCGGCGACGGCAGCGCACCGGCGTTGACCAGGTTGGTAAGCAATTGGGAGACGTCGCCATCGGAAAAGGGGTGCGGCGGATCGGCAGGCGACGATCCGATAGGCGTGGAGACGGTCAGCGAGCCCTGCACCGTCGCATGGCCAATGGCGCGGTACTGCTGGAGCCCATCCATGTAGGGGCCGCCGACGATGCTTTGCACCGCGTTGATGATCGAGGCGGACGGTACCGGCGGATTGCCCGTCCAGGACGTGCCCCAGAAGATCAGCAGCACTTTGGCCGACTGGACGACGGGCCCTCCCCGGTCGCTGAAGCTCACCGCGCCGCCCGCTGCCGGCGCGGTGCCCGCCCGGGCGACCAGACCTAGCCGCGCTCTGGGGGGCAGCACGCCACCGACTCGGGCCTCCGACTCCTCCGCCATGATGCACCTCCACGGTAGACGTGTCTGCAGCCGCTACACCACACATTGCCGAAAAGCCCGACGAAGGTAGCCAGCCGCAAGCGCGCCAAGCACTTGCCCGCGGGCGAGGCGCGGTGCTCATCGGTCTGGTGTAGCGTGCCAGCACGCGCCGGGAACGTCAAGTCCCAGCGCCATTTGCAGCACTTCAGGTTCCTCATCTAGGATGAGGAGGAGCCCGTGCTGATGGTAGTGTTCAAGCCCACCTCCGTCAGCTTGGTGTAGGCACAATGTCGCCCGGAGCGTGCTTTAGCTTGATGCCTTGAGCGCTTTGTCTACAGCAATCTGCGTCGTCGTCGTGAGCTGATCCAGCGCCGGTTGCGGCTGCTGCTTGCCGTTGAGCACGTCCTGCACCGTCTTGGACATGTCGTTCCAATACTGGACGCCGGCCGGCATGGTCGGCCGGTGATGCGAGACGGGCATGATTGCCTGGAAGTCCTTGACTGTTGGCCCAAACGCCGCCACCTGCTTAGGTAGCAACTGCTCGCTGGCGTCCTGCCGGGCGGGCGTATCGCCGGTGATCTCGCAGTTGATCAACTGCGCGTCGGCGCCGCCGAGGTAGCCGAGCAAAGTCCAGGCAGCATCGGGATTTTTGACCCCCTGGGGCATGACATAACACCAGATGCCCGACCAGCTACTGGCTTTGCCGCCCTCCGGCAGCGGCCAGGGGCCCACGCCGTAGTCGAAGTTCGGCGCGTTCTGCTTGATGGAGGCGGAGTTCCAGTTGCCGTCGATCCACATGCCCATGTTCCCGGCGAGCGGCCCGCTCAGCTTGCCCTGGCTCTGGGCCTTGACGAACGCGTTGACCTTGGCGAGGCCCAGGCGTTGCACCTCCTGCTGAAAAAAGGTGAGGGCGGCGACATTCTTCGGGTCGTTGGCGGTGACCTTCTGGGTGGTGGCGTCCCAGAAGTCCCCGCCGAAGGCCCAACCCCAGCCCCAGAGCCAGACGCCCTGACCGTACCAGGGGATGAAACCGACCTGACTGTAGGCGTCGCCCTGCGATTTGGTGATGCGGTCGCCGGCATCCTTGGTGTCGCTCAGCGTGGCCGGCGGCTTCGCCGGGTCCAGGCCTGCATTCTGGAACAACGTCTTGTTGTAGAGCAGCCCGCGCACGTCGTTGGTCCAGGGCATCCCCCACGTTTTGCCGGCATATTGGATCACCGTCCGCGAGGCTGGCCAATAGTGGCTGGTATCGAACTTGTCCCGCTGCATGTACGAGTCCAGCGGCACGATGGCCTTGGTCAGCGACCAACTGGCGAGGAGCAGGTCGGCCGCGTTGACCACGTCGGGCGGCGTGCCGGCGGCGATGCGCGTCAGGACCGGCTGCTCGTCCACATCGCCGGTGCCGGCCGTGTTGTAGGTGACACTGATGTCAGGATGGGCCTTGACGAAGGCGTCGAGGGTCGGGCGGTCCGCCTTCTGTTGGGGAGAGGTGGGCGCTCCGGCGAGACCCTGCCACCATTCGACGCGGGTCGCGCCCGTCCCCACCACTTCGGCGGGGGCCACGGTGGTCGAAGCGCTGGCCGTGGCGGTGCTGCTCGCCGCCTGCGCCGTGGTCGCCGCAGCCGATGATGTGGCGCTGGAGGCTACGGAAGCGACGACGCTGCTTGATGCAGCCGACGAGGCAGCGCTGCCCACGGCCGTTCGGGCAGTGGCCGCTGGTGCAGCGGCGCTAGAACCGGTAGTACTGGCGCCCCCGGCGCCGCAGGCGGCAAGCAATGACCCGGACAGCAAGACACCGGCCGCGCCGGCGCCGCGCAAAAAGGTACGGCGGGTAAGGTGTTCTGCAGGCATTATTTCCCTTCCTCTGCCATCATATCGGTGTAGCGATTCGCCATTGTGGCGACAAACGGCGCCGGGCAACAATCCACTTGGCGGACGCGCTTGTTTACAAAACGGACGATCATCCGCCCGGAGCAGGGTGTGGCGAGAGGAACACCGTGCCCCGTGTCCGCCGGTAGCTCGTCGGCGTCAGCCCGGTCTGCTGTCGGAAGCGGGTCATGAAGTGGTGGACATCGGGGTACCCGCATTCCCGCGCCACCTCCTTGATCGAGTGTTCGTGCTCCAGGAGGAGTTGCGCCGCGATATCCATACGGAGGGTGGTGAGGAACCGCATGATCGACTGGCCCGTCGCGGCGTGGAACACGCGGTTGCAATGGCGTTCACTGAGGTGGACCTGGGCGGCAACGTCGCGCAAGGAGATCGGACGGCCATGATTGTCCCGGAGGTAGTGGATGATCGTTCGGACGAGCGCCTCCTCGGTGCTGCGCGCCGGCGGCTCAAGGGGGTCGGGCAGGGCAGCAAGATCGACCACCGCCCTGGCTGTGTCCAGAATCAGCGTGACGACCAGCGCCTTGACGGTCTCCGTGTAGCCCGGTTGGCGATAGGCGATCTCCTCGGTCAGGAGTTCCAGGACGCGTTGCATGCTTCGTCGGTGCTCACGCACCTTGATGATGGACGCGACGAACGCGCGGAGCAGCGCGTCGGTACCCCGGCTTTCCGGCCGCTGTTCCTGCATTGGCACCAGCGTGTACGACCAGAAATAGATACCCAACGGGTCGTCATCGTCGGCAATGATTTCGTGCGGCTCGCCCGGCCGGGCGACAAACACGTCCCCGGTCCCGACCTGGTGGTCGTTTCCGAGAATCCGGAAAATCCCCTTGCCCGCGAAGCAGTAGCAGACTTCAAAGAAGGAATGGGTATGGAGGTAGTTCCGCCAGGGGTCGGGGGAAATATACCCCCAGTGCAGCAATTCGCCGGTAAAACTTCCCACCGCAATATCGGTCGACAGCAGGTTGAGATCCAGGAAGTGCTGCCGAGGCACGACAGCGCGTGCTGGCAGCCCAGGCGCTCCCGGCTGGTTTGTCGTGATTTCCCCAACATCGGCGTGGTCGCCCAGCGCTC
>JAICXR010000339.1 GCA_025980355.1 Chloroflexota bacterium
GGCGCGTCCACCATCAGCGCGCCCATCGCCCGGGCGATGGCCGGGACATCCATGGGATCTACCTGTACGCCGGCATCGGCGACCACTTCGGGGAGCGAAGAGACGTTGGAGACGATCGTTGGCGTGCCGCAGGCCATAGCCTCCAGGGGCGGCAAGCCGAAGCCCTCATAGAGAGAGACCAGCACGAAGATCTCCGCCAGGGAGTACAGCGCCGGCAGGTCGGCATCGCTGGCGTCGGTCACGAAATGGACGTGCCCGGCAACGCCCAGGCGAGTCACCTCGGCGGCCATGTCCTGGTAGAGCCAGCCCGGACGGCCGGCGATCACGAGGTCCCAATCGACCGTACCGCCGCCACTGAGCTCCGCGTAGGCTTGAATCAGCCGGCCATAGTTCTTGCGCGGCTGCAAGGTGCCGAGGCTCAGCGCGAAGCAGGGCGGCAATCGATAGCGACGGCGCACCGCGGCGAGCCGGGCCGCGTCGTCGACCCGGCGGAACTCCGGCCCCACGCCGGAATAGAGGACCGCCGTCTTGGTTTCCGGCACGCCCAACAACGCCTGGAGGTCACGCTCGGTTGCCGCGGAGTCGGCCAGCACCAGGTCCGCCCGGCGCACCGAGCGGGGCACCGCCCGCTCGAGATAGCGGCGTAGCCCCGGATCGGCCGCCTCCGGTACCAGCCGGAAGGAGAGGTCGTGGATCGTCAGGACCGTCCGCGCCCGCCAGACCGGCGGCATGACGAAGTCGGGGAAGTGGCAGATATCCTGCCGACCGATGAAGGCTTCGATCGGCAGTGGGAGCTGCGCCCGTTGCCAGAGGATCGTGGCGTAACGATCCGGCACGGGAATCCGGCGCAGGCGGACATCGGGGAGCAGCCACAGCCAATCGGGAACCGGCGTATGCCGCGCCGCGGTCCAGAAGAGCGTGAGCGCGTAGCCGCGGCGCAACCGCGCCAGGGCCGTCACCAGGCAGCGGGTGTATCGCCCGATGCCGCCAGTTTGCTGCACCGCGGCGGTCACGTCGATGGCGACGCGCGCCAGCGGGGGCGCGATCACTTCGCCCGTTTGCTGAAGAGGTAGGTGGGCAGGCCGGCGGCGATCAACCCCCAGTAACTGATCACGCGGTCCATCAGGGCGACGGCCAGCGCCGTGGAGTGGTCGAAGCCGAAGAGCGTGAGGAGGCCGGCCAGGCCGACCTCGACCGCGCCAATACCGCCGGGCGTCGGCACCGTCAGGAGGAGGGACCCGCCGCTGAGCACCACGAGGACACCGGGAAAGGGCAGCGCCACACCGAGAGCGCGCGTCACCAGGTACAGGCGGCCGATCTCGCACCCCCAGGCCAGGAAGGTCAACAGGGCGACGAACGGCAGGTGCTGGAAGGAGGCGAAAGCGCCACCGGCAAAACGGTGATAGAGGTCCTGAAAGCGGGCCGGGAAGAGGCGCATCACGCGCGGCCCCTGCCAGTGCATGAGGGCCAGGATCACCAGCAGCGCCGCCATGAAGAGGCCGGCGACGTAGATGATGGCGCGGGCGTGGCCCGGCGCCATGATATGGGCGCTCAGCGCCAGCCCCAGCATCAGGATCACGAACAGCGCGCCGGAGTCGATGATGCGCTCGGCGAAGATCGTGCCGAGGGTGCTGGTGAGCGGCATGCGCTCGTTCTTGCGCATCAGGTAGCCACGGTAGGCGTCGCCCAACTTGAGCGGCGCGACACAGTTGACGAACCAGGACAGCAGGATCGTCTGGGCCAGGATCGGCACCGGCGCGTCCAGGCCGACGTTGTTCAGCAGCCGTTGCCAGCGCTTCCCGCGCACGGGGAAGGTGAGCGCATAGACGGCGAAGGCGCAGGCATAGAGCGGCAGGTTGACCTTCGACATCTGGCTGAGGGTCTGCTGGAAATCGACGCCCCAGGCCTTGACGAGCGTGAAGATCGTCAGCGCGGCGATGAGGAAGGAGATCAGCGTGCGAAGGTTGAAGAAGCGCCGCTTCAGGTTGACGCTGCCGCCATCCTTGTCGCCCGGAACGGCGGGGAGTACGCCGCCGACCGGCGTGAGCGTTGTCGTGTCGGGATCGATCACTGGAATCGCCGCAAATCCTTTCTGAGTGCTGGCTGCTGGGGTTCGGGCCGGCTAGCGGCCGGCGGTCACGGCGTCGCTCGCCAGTTCGGTGCGGAACCAGTCTGCGGTGCGCCGCAAACCGTCCTCCAATGCCACCTTCGGCTCCCAGCCGAGGGCCGCCCGGGCCTTGCTGATATCCGGCTGGCGGCGGCGCGGGTCGTCCTGGGGCAGCGGATGGTACGTCAGCGGCAGGTCGACGGCGAGCTCGCGCTGGATCACCCGCACCAGATCGAGCATCGTCCGTTCCAGGGGGTTGCCCAGGTTGTAGACCTCGCCGGTGCCGGCGTCGTGCTTCATCACCGCCAGGATGCCGGCGATGAGGTCGGAGACATAGCAGAAGCTGCGCGTCTGCTCGCCGCTACCGAAAATGGTCAACGGCTGCCCGCGCAGCGCCTCGGCCAGGAAGTTGGAGACGACGCGGCCGTCGCCGGGATCGAGGCGGGGGCCGTAGGTGTTGAAGATGCGGATGATGCGCACGTCCAGGCCGCGTGCCCGGTGGTAGGCCATCGTCAGGGCCTCCGCAAACCGCTTGCCCTCGTCGTAGCAACTGCGCGGCCCGGTGCAACTGACGCTGCCGCGGTAACTTTCCACCTGCGGATGGACCTCCGGGTCGCCGTAGACCTCGGAGGTCGACGCCACAAGAAAGCGCCCGTGGTTGCGCTCGGTGATCTCTAGGAGGTTTTGGGTGCCGACGGCGTTGACCATCATCGTCTCGATGGGGTGCTCCAGGTAACGCGGCGGGCTGGCCGGGCTGGCAAGCTGGAATACCCAGTCGGCCTGGGCGTCGAAGGGCAGGCAGATATCCTGCTGCAGGAAGCTGAAGTGCGGGTTGGCCTCCAAGTGCGCGACGTTGCGGGCGCGTCCGGTGAGCAGGTTATCGACGCAGAGCACATCGAAACCGTCGGCGAGCAAGGCGTCGCAGAGGTGGGATCCCACGAAGCCGGCGCCGCCGGCCACCAGCGCTCTCATTAGCCCTCCTCTTGCTTTCCGGCAGGGATATCCGGCAAACCCTGTGCCAACAACTGCAGCCCTCCCACAGCCAGCCAAAAGAGTACCGCTAGATCGGGGAGGAAGTACGAATTGTCCACCAAACCGTGCAATGCTCCTACCACCAGGCTGGCCGTCAGTCCTAACGCCAGCGCCCGTTGTCCGGCGTCCGCGGCGACGAGACAGCGACGGGCCACCCGCACGATGGTGGCGATCGCCCAGAGCAGCCAGGCCAGCCCCAGCACGCCGAGGCTCAGCCAGAAATCCAGGATGAAGTTGTGCGGGTGGGAGAGGAAGGGCTCGCTCTCGGCGCCGGGTAGGCGATAGCTGGGGTACTGATAGAGGAAGTTGTCGAGGCCGATCCCTTGCAGCGGATGGTCCTTGCCCATATTCCAGGACGCTTGCCAGAGCAACAGCCGGCGACCGGACGTGCTGCCCGCCCCGAAGGAGAACAGGTCGGTCAGCCGCCGGGCCTGGGTCAACCAGGCGCCGGCGACGGCGACGACGACGGCCGCCCCCGCCAGCAGCAGCAGTCGCCGGTTGATCAGCAGCCCGGCCAGCGCGGCGGTGAGCACGAGCGCGACCCAGGCACCCTTGGTGAAGCTCAGGATCACGGCGAGCGCCATGGGGACACAGGCGAGCAGGCAGAGCCGGCGAAGCTGCCCGGACGACCAGAGCGCCAGGCCGCCCGCCATGGCCAGGGGCCGATCCAGATAGAGGGCGAGGTTGTCCGGCGACGGATAGATGCCGCCCAGCCGGGTGACCCCCTCGGTCGTCACCACGCCGCGGTGGAGGGCGTAGGCGACCAGGCTGGCCGCTGCGACGCCGACGCCGCCGGCAACGGCGACGCCGACCAGGCGCTTGACCTGCTGCGGCGTGAGGAGCGCGGTGAGGACGATGAAGTACAGCACCGGTTCGGCGATCACCTCCCGGTAGTCGCGCAGGCTGTAGCGGGGCTGGGAGGAGGCAAAAAGCGAGATGAGGGCGACCGCCAGGAAGCCGAGGGCCAGCGGCAAGAAGGGACCGGACGCCAGCAGCAGCCGGCGCTGCCAGTAGCTGCGCACCTGCCAGCCGGCGGCGCAGACGGCGATCAGTGCCTCTGCCAGCGACACGTTGGAGCCGTGCAACTGCTTGGGCAAGAACTCCAGCGCCGCCACCGCC
>JAICXR010000276.1 GCA_025980355.1 Chloroflexota bacterium
GCTGCAGCCGCGCCACAAGATCCAGGGCGCCGGCTATGGCGAACCGCCGGGGCTTTGGGACCCCTCGCTGGCCGACGGGTATTTCGCCGTGACGGACGAGGAGGCGATCGCCTCCGCCCGGGCCCTGGCTCGCCAGGAGGGGATCTTCGCCGGCTTTTCGTCCGGCGCCAACGTCCATGCGGCGCTCCAGCTCGCGCGTGACAGCGCGGGCGGGGTGATCGTCACGACGATCAACGACAGCGGCCTCAAATACCTGAGCACCGATCTCTTTGCGGAGGGCGCACCGTAGTGCATGACGCGATGATCGGGTTGGTGTCTTCCGTGCTGGTCACTATCGTCGCCATCGCCTTCGCTTGGGTCGGCGGCCACCTCATCGATTGGGTCCGAAAGCGGAATCGGGGATAGGGGCTGGGAGGCAGCGTGGAAGAGCAAGCAGTCGTCGTGGCTCCGGGCAGTATGGGTCCCCAGAACTGGGATGCCGTCGCGGCAGCGGTGCAGGCGGTCGGCGCCAGGTTCACGCTCGGCCACTGGCACAACGAGGCCGAGTTGATCGCCGCGGCGAAGGAGGCGGACGCGCTCATCCAGGGGGGACGATACGCCATACCGGCGCCCTCATGGACGCACTCCCGAAGCTTCGCTTCATCGGCGTACAAGGGATCGGCTTCGATTATGTCGACGTACCGGAGGCCACCAAGCGCGGCATCGTCGTCTTCAACCTGGTGGGTGTGATCCATCGCGAGGTCGCCGCGCACGCGATGGCGCTGTTGCTCTGCCTGGCCCGTCAGATCATCCCGATGAACGGGGCGATGAAGGCGGGCCTGCCCCGGCCGCGCCCCGGCCACATACCGCACCTCTATGGCCAGACGCTCGGGCTGCTCAGCTTCGGCAATATCGCCAGAACCGTGGCCCGGGAGGCCCAGGCGTTCGATCTCCACGTTATCGCCCACGATCCGCTGGTCCCGACGGCGAGGATGGGCGAGTACGGCGTCGAGGCCGTGACGATGGACGACCTCTTTCGCCGTTCGGACTTCGTCTCCGTCCACGTCCCGCTCAGCCCGGAGACCTTTCACCTGGTCGGCGAGGCCCAGTTCCGCCTGATGAAGTCGACGGCCTACTTCCTGAACACCGGACGCGGCAAGGTGGTCGACGAAGCGGCGCTGATCCGCGCCCTGCGCGAGGGGCGGATCGCCGCGGCCGGCCTCGACGTCTTGGAGGAGGAGCCGCCGGCGCCCGACAACCCCCTCCTGGCCATGGACAACGTCATCCTGACGCCGCACATGGCGTCCGCTTCGGACTACGCGGCGGTGGAGCGGCGTAAGCTCCTCGGCGCGGAGCTCGCCCGCTGCCTGAGCGGCTACTGGCCGAAATATGGCCTGGTGAATCCCACGGTCCGGCCGAAACAACCGCTCCGTGTGGACGAGCGTGCGCCGTAGCCCCCGCTTCGGTATACTCTCACGGACCGGACGCGTCCGGTCCGACGAGGAGAGTAGCGTGCATCTGGCCTTCTACGGCGCCGGGGCGATCGCCGAGCGCCATATCGACGCCATCCGGCGCACGGGGACGCTCGACGTTACCTGGCTCATCAGCCGGACCGTCGAGCGAGCGCAGGCGCTGGCGACGAAGAAGGGCATCGCGCACTGGACCACCGACGAACAGCTTCCCCTGGCGGATCCCGACGTGGAAGCGGTCGTCGTCGCCTACCCGACCTTCCGGCACGTCGACCTGGCTCAGCGTGCGTTTGCCGCCGGCAAACACGTGGTGTGCGAAAAGCCGATGGCGAGTTCGACCGACGAGGCAGAGCAGATTGCCGCGGGGGCCGCACGGTCCGGGAAGCTGCTGCTGGTGACACAGATCAAGCGCTTCTGGCCGGCGTTTGCGGAGGCGCACGCCTTCATCGCTGGCGGACAGGCCGGCCCGCTGGTGCGCGCCACTGTCGACTTTCAGACCGAGTGGGACTGGTCCAATCGGGGCTGGCGCCTGGACGAGGCGGGGGGCTACCTGCTCGATATGCACGTGCACGACGTCGACCTGCTCCTCTGGCTTGCCGGGCGCATGCCGAAGCGCGTCTGGGGGAGCGGCGAGAACCGGGCCGACCGCGAAGGGACGGTGGTCCTCGAATTCGATACCGCCTATGCACGCCTGGAATGGTCGGGACGGATCAGCGGTCGCCCCTACCCGAAGGGCGCGCGCACGGCCTATCAACTGGCCTGTCAACGCGGCCGGGTGGAGATCGAGGTCGGCGACGAGGTGATCACCGAGTCGTTCGTCGACGGCCGGAGTCTGGGGCGCCAGAGCAGCCCGATCGGAGAGCAACTGCGGGCCAGTTGGGATGGCATGTGGTCCGCGCAGGCCGCCGCACTCCTCGGCGAGGGGGCGTTGCCGGTACGGCCGGAAGAAGGAATCAACAACGTTCGCGTGTCGATGGCGGCGGTGGAGGCTCTCAACAGTCACGCCGTGCAGAGGCTCTAGGTTGACGGCGTATCCCCACCTTGCTACAAACACGGAGACGCAGCGCGGTATGCTGCCCGTCAACCGGTCGTTGAAAGAGGTTCGTGCGCTCTATGCCTGAGCAGGCCCTGGTCGCGACGGAGGTGCGAGACGAACTCGGCTATCTCTTCGACGCGCCCTCCTACGTCGACATTCGCGGCGCCGGCGCGCTACTGGAGAGCCTCGCCCGCTTCACCCTGCCGACATTGACCAGGCGCCGGGAGTTCGACGGGGCCGGCATCGTGACGGGCGGACGGCACTACGTGGCGACCTTTCCCAGTGCGGAAATCGGCCAGCGTTTCTCGGACGAGGCCCGACGAATCTACCGTCAGCGTACGGCCGCGCTGGCCCTACACGCCACGACGGCGGAGGTGAGCGCCGACGAGTTGCTGACCGCCTTTGGGACCCAGTTGCGTCGGGTCCGCCAGGCGTTGCGGCAACAGCGCGCCGCGGCGCCGATCCAACCGTGTTCGAGCCCGGAGCTACGCTGGTGTGACGCCTGCCACCACTACCCGGCGACGCAGCAGCGTGGCGACGAGCTGATCTGCCGCCCCTGCTTGAACCGCCGCACGCACCTTTCCGACCAGGACGCCCGGCTGGGCGTCCCCGGCTACCAATCGGGTTTGGCCGACGCCGGCGAGGAGGACCTGGCCGCCCGGCCGGTCTGGGAACGTCAGCTGCGCTGGTTCCGCGACAACAGCGCGCCGAAGGGCGGCGATGCCGCCAGCGATATCGCCGCCCTGCTGCACCGCCGTCTGCCCGGTGATGTCCAGTTGGCGGACGCTGCCGGGTGCCGCGCGGTCATCGTGGCCGAGGTGAACGATTATTCCTGGCTGCTGGAACAGTCCGCCGACTCGCAGCGCGCGCTGCGTATCAGCACGCGGCTCAACCGGCTCCTTGACGACGCCTTTTTCGAGGCGCTCGGCAGCACCGTCTGGCGGGAGCGCAGTGGCCCGACGAACTTCGAAGTGCTCCTCGCCGGCGGCGACCGTCTGGTCTGCCTCCTCCCGGCCGATGTGGCGCCGGCCGTCGCAGCGCGGGCGCTGCGGACCTTCGAGTCGCAATCGGCCTTCGCCACGGAGGGCCGGCGGCTCAACTTCTGCGCCGGTATCGGCCTGGCGTCGGCGGCGGTGAACTGGAGCACCACGGCCTTCCAGGCCCGCCAGGCGCTGGCAGCAGCCCGGCAAACCTACCTGCGCACTGCCGCGTCCGCTCCGCGCGGCAGTTGGCGATCGCTGGTGGGCGTCGAACCGGTCGGCGGCGAGCAGGGGTGGTGCGTCAACGTCGGCGAACTGGAACGGGCGCTGGCGCACGCCCGGACGCTCCGCCGAGTCGGCCTGGCGGCGGTCCAGCTCCTACCGATGGCGGACGCGCTCCGTACCGGCTCGGCGGGGCAACTCGCCTGGCGCACGAGCACCTGGACCGAGCCGCAGCGGCGGGCCCTGGCGGCGGTGATGCGCGACCTGGCGCTCGGCGCGGCGGAGACCGACCGCAGCGGCGGCGTGCTCCTCTGGCCGGCGATCGCGACGTTGCTGGACTGGGCCTCACCGATCGCTCCACCGGCCAGCCCGCGTCCCCGCCAGGGAAGTGAGGGCACCCTTCCCGCCGTAGAGAGGTCGGCCTGACGTGTCCGGGACCTCCCTGGTGCTCGAATTCGCCGTTCAAACGGTCGGTCCGCTGCGTGTGCCCGTCCTCCAGGCGCCGATGGCCGGGAGCAGGCCGCTCCTCCCCGGCGCCACCGTGAAGGGCGCGGCCCGCCGCAGCGCTGCGGCGATCGCCACCGTCCTCGGGTTGCCCCCCTGCCGGGGGGACGGCGATCCCCGGTGCTCGCTCTGCCGGTTGTTCGGCGCGGCAGGTGTTGCCGGGGCGGTCCATTGGAGCGCGGCAACGCTGGCGGAAGCGGGTCACCCCACGCGATGGCCCGACATACTCGACGCGCGCCGCCGGCACCCGGTCGACCGGGCGTTGGGCCTGAGCGCCGGCCCGCCGCTCCCGACGCGGCTGGCGTTCCCGGCGGGCTTACGATTCCAGGCCAGCCTGGACGGGTGGCTGGCCGGGGATGGCCGGGCGGATGCGGCATTGCTTGCCGCCGCGTTGCTCCGGCTGCCCTACGTAGGCGGTGGCAACGCCGCCGGTTTCGGACGGGTCTCCGTCGCCATCAGCAGGCTGCGCCTGGCCGAGGAGGCGCAGGATGTCGACGCCTTGCTCGACTCGCTGCTGTCACAGGAGGTCGTGTGACCGTTCGCGCGTATTGGTCCGTCGAGGCGCTGTCTCCCCTCCATTTTGCCGCGACGCGTTCGCTGGGGGCGGGCGCGGAGACGCTGCCCTATATCCCCGGGACGGCGCTGCGCGGCGCCCTGGCTGCCGCCTTCCTGGCCGCCGATGACGCCGCCGCGCCGGGTTTTCGGCTCCTGGTCGACGAGACTCGTTTCAGCAACCTGTACCCGACCGGCGCGGCGGCCGCGCCGGCCAGCGTCCCGCTGCCCTTGAGCAGCGTCACCTGCAGCCATCTGCCCGGCTTTCTCGCCGATGGCGGGCACGGTGTCGGCGACCTGCTTCTGCCGGCCGAGGCGGCGCTCCTCGCCGCCGAGGCGGCCGTCCCGGACGAAGCGTCCGTCGCGACGCGGCCGCCGGCCATCGATTACGACACGCTCCTCCATTGCCGGCAGTGCCCGGATGATCGTCGCCGTTTGCCGGTACCGGA
>JAICXR010000526.1 GCA_025980355.1 Chloroflexota bacterium
CAGCTTGCGGGCGGCGTCCACGAACGTCTCCCAGGTCCAGCTCGGATCGCCCCACTTGGTGGGCGGCTCCGGAAGGCCGACTTTGCGGAAGAGGTCGCGGTTGTAGGCGAGCGCCATCGCCTCCGCCTGCATGGAGAGGGGCAGGCCGTACACCTTGCCGCCCAGGGTGGACTCGTAGTTGTAGGGCGCCTGGGGATACTTACTGGTGTCGAACTTGTCCTGCGCCAGCAAGGGGCTGATGTCGGCGAAGAGGCCCTGGCGGGCGAGGTCCGCCGCCGCCCGCGTCACCAGGAAGAGATCGGGGGCGGTGCCGCCGGCGGTGAGGGCGACGTACTTCTCGATGGCGTCGATGATGCCGCCCGGCCCGATCGTCGCTTCCACCGAGATGTCCGGGTGGAGCTGCTGGAAGGCGGGCAGGAACTTCCCCGCGATCACCTTGGGGTCCTGGTCGTTGGAGTTGATATACCAGGTGATGTTGGTCGCGGCCTTCTTGCCGGCGCTCAGGACCTGGGGCGTCGCCGTCGGTTTCGCGGCGGCGCTGGCGGCGGCGCTACTCGCCGTGCTACTGGCGGTCGCGGAGGCGGTCGACGCCGCACTGGTGGCGGGCGCCGTCGTTGAAGTGGTCGCCGGCGCCGCTATGGTCGACGATGCGGCACTGGTCGATGGCGCGGCGCTGGCCGAAGACTGGGCCGGCGTTGAGGATGCGGCCGAGGCCACCGACGTTGAGGCCGTGGCCGCGGCGCCGCCACAGGCGCTGAGCGCCAGGCTGGCGACCCCGCCGGCGACCACAATGAGGAAGCTCCGTCGTGTGCGCGTACTGGACATGTCGGCTTGCTCCTTTTCTGCTGTCACTCCATCCTTCGGCGGGTCCACATCCCGCTCGCCTCTTCCCAGCTCGCGGCGTGCTTCGCGTCGGGCTTCACCTCCATGCCACCGGCGCGCTCTTTGGCCGCTTGAATGCGCTGTCCGAATTCAGCATAATGATTGTAGTGATACTCGGGCGCCAGGCAAGCCAGGGATGATCGTGAGGAAGGGAACAGAGCGATGGCAGAGGTCCAGGCAGGCCGGACGCTGGGTGTCGGCATCATCGGGCTCGGCTGGGTCGCCGGCGAGCACATCAAGGCCTACCAGCAGAACCCGCACTGTGCGGTCGTCGCCCTTGCCAGCCATAGCCGGGAACACGCCGAGGCAATCCAGCGGCAGTACGACCTCCCCGACGCCCGGCTCTATACGGACTACCAGCAGTTGCTCCGGGACCCGCGCGTCGATGTCGTCTCCATCTGCTCGAAGAACCACGAGCATGTGCCGCAGAGCATCGCCGCGGCGCAAGCCGGCAAGCACGTCCTGATCGAAAAGCCGGTCGCGCTCGACCTGGCGGGCCTGCGACAGGTCGAGCGGGCCATCAAGCAGGCCGGCGTCAAGAGCCAGGTCGGGTTCGAGCTGCATTGGAGCCCCTATTTCCAGTCGGTGCACCGCATGATGGACGCCGGGTTCTTCGGTCCGCTGTTCTACGCCGAGTGCGACTATTTCTCCGGGAACTGGGAGAAGTGGTACCCCGGCTATTCCTGGGTCAAGACCAAGGAGGAGGGCGGGTCGGCGCTGCCCGCCGCCGCCTGCCACGCCGTCGACGCCATCCGCCAGTTCATGCGGTCGGAGGCGGTGGAGGTCTTCGCATATGCCGGCAACTTCACGCGTGTGATGGAGTGGGACCCCACCGTGCTGACCGTCGTCCGCTTCGCCAACGGCGCCATCGGCAAGGTGGGCTGCGTCCTGGAGGGGAATCTGAAGTACCAGTTCAACCTCCGCCTGCACGGCCCCAAGGGCACGCTGGTCAACGACCGTTTCCGCACGGAGTACCTCGACCCCGGCCTGGAGGGCTGGGCGCAGTTCCCGACCGTCCTCCCGGATACACCGGAGGTGACGCATCACCCGTTCCCCGGCGAGATCGATGACCTGGTGGACGCCATCCTCGGCGATCGGGAGGCGCTGGTGAACATCGAAGAAGGCGTGCGGACGCACGAGCTGATGTTCGCCGCCGAGCAATCGGCCCGCGAGGGGCGACCGGTCACCCTGCCGCTGCCCGGCTGACGCGGCCGGAGCGGCGGGCCCGCGCCGAGAGAGGGGCGGGTATCCTGGGAACGCGCCGGACGGTCGGGCATGGCGGGGAGATCGGGAGTATTGGCCGGGTATCAGCAGGAGATCGTCGACGCCGTCGGTAACGGGAGCGACTTCGTGCGGGCGACGTTCAGCGGTGTCGCCGGGACAGTCGCCCCTCCCTGGGTCAAGGTGACGATCCGGCCCGTGGCGATCAAGGGCACGGTCCACGCACAGTTCTCGTACTTCGATGCCAGGAAATGCGTCGTGAAGAACTATAGCGGCGCGGAGG
>JAICXR010000325.1 GCA_025980355.1 Chloroflexota bacterium
GCGCTTGGACCTGCGCAATGTCCAGTACGACACCGCCGCCGGTCGCCTGCTCTACGACACCGCCATCATTCCGTTCGCCCTGCGGGTGCTCGGACCGGTCAAAGTGCTCTGGGGCTCCGACTATCCGGTGTTGTCGCAACGTTTCGACCTCCGCGCCGTTGCCCAGCTCACCCTCGGCGCAGAAGCGCGGGAGCGTCTGTTGGGCGGCAACTGCCGCGACCTCCTGGGCAGCGCTGGCGATCGCCCCCCTTCATTGCAGTAGCGCGACGCCGTACAGCCCGTAGTTCGGCGAGGCCCCGGCGCCGATGCCGCCGGGCGTGGGCGCGCCGACGTTGACGAAATAGCCGAAGATGGAAGGCACGATGCCGGTGCCGAACTGGGTCGTCTCCACCTCCAGGTAGGCGAACCCAAGCACCGTGGCCGTCCCGCCGGCGTTGCTGCCGGTCAGCACGACCGTCCGCAGTACCGGCGCCCGCACCGCCAGGTCCTGCAGGGCGAGGTCGGACTCCAGCGGACAGATCGTCACGGCGTTGCCGGCGCCGGCGGTGAACAGCGTGGCCGCGGTGACGGCAGCATCGATCGCGGTGTCCGAGCAGGACGTGCTGGTCGGTAAGAACCAGAAGAAGCCGTTCGCGCCCGAGGACGTCACGGCGAACTGCTGCACCGTCGACCCGAACCCATAGGTCTGGAAGCTGGTGAGCTCGATGGCAACGGGCAGGAGCGGGGCCTGTTTGAACACGGTGGGGTCGTCGCCATACGTGCTGATGCCGGCCAGCGCGGCGGTCGCGGTCGCCCCCGCCCTGAGCGCGCTCCGCCCGATGACGCCGCTCAAGAACGGTGGCGCGGAGATGCCTGTGGTGACGGCCACCTGGCACACCGGCAACGCCGGCCCACCGGGAGGGGTAACGACGGAACGCAGGGTATACGCTACGCCGGGACCGGGGGCGCCGTTCCTCAGCGCCAGATAATTCGCGGCGGTGGTCGCCGCGCCATTGCACGCCCCGCTGCCGGCGACCGCCAAGGCCGCCGCCAGCGCCCCGGCGTCGGCGGCATTCTGCGCGCTCCGGCGCTGACCGTAGAGGTAGCCGCCATCGACCAGGACGGCGAGCGCGGCGAACAGCACAGGCAGCAGCAGGGCGAACAGCACCAAAACCTGTCCGCGCTGGCGCTCGGCCCCCATGCGCATCCTCCCCATTCGCCTCAACCAGCCTTGCCCATTGCCCTGGCCCGCTATCCGGAGCACCCAATGGTCTGTTGAACGGAGTTGCCGCTCGCCGCGACGTCCGTGGTCGTGTAGAAATACACGGTGTACACGGACACCCCCGGAACGGCACTGGCCGTGAGCGTCGCCATATTCCCGGTCGCGACCGCCGAGGCGATGCTGCCGGACGGGGGCGCCAGCGTTACGGGCGGGGGCGGGTCACCGGCGAAGGCGCTTCCGCCGGCGTACAGGTAAACTGCGACGCGCCCCGTGGTGCCGGGCGCCTTATAGCTGGCCGTTATCGTGGCCGTACCCGCCGGGACACTAACCACGACGTAGTAGCCCTGACCCGCCGTGAGCGATTGATTGAGCGACAAGGTACAGGCCGGCTGCGGTGTCGGCGTGACCGCCGGGACCGCTGTTGGCGTCGCCCTGGCCGTTGCCGTGGCGGTCGGGCCTGCCGTTGCCGTCGCGGTGGCCGTGCTCGTCGGCATCGCCGTTGGGGTGCTGGTCGCAATCGGCGTTGGGGTGATCGTCGGCTGGGCGGACGGCGTGGGGAGCGGAGTGGGCTGGATGCCGGCCGGCCGTAGCGGCCAGCTCGCCGACACACGGATCATCAACGGTCCGCCGCCCCATGTCTGCGCCACCAGCGGCGTCAGCGCCTGAAAGCCGTAGGCCACCAGCACCTGGGCCGTGCCGTCACCGGGATAGGCCACTTGCACATGCGACGGGTCGTTCGGGATAGGCAGGTCCGGCGCTTCGGCGACGACAGCGCCGGCCACGGCGGCGTAGGGCGGCGCGGGCTGCGACGCGGCCGTTTCCGCGCCGGCCCGCGCGGCATCCAACAGGATCAGCCGGTCGTGCATGACGCGCGAGAAATCTAGCCCCATCAACACCAGGAGCGTGACGACCGGGAGGATCAACGCGAATTCGACGATCGCCTGTCCGGCGTCGGCGCGGCGGACGCCCCACGGGGACAACGATCCAATCACCCCCGTACTGTAGGTGACGCCAACCCCAATCCCACGTCCGCCCCGAAATGGCTGCCCCGGAGGTCATGGGGGGTGCCGGGAAGAAGGTGTGGTTGCGCGGCAGCAGGGTACCGTACAGGGACCAGATGGGAGGAGATCGGATTGGCGCGCGTGAGCACAAGAACGCTGGTGGTGCTGCTGTTGCTGCTTGGCGTTACCCTGGGCCTCCTGACCGCTATCGGGGTTTATGTGACCTCGACGCGGGCCGCGGCGCAACAAGCACAGCAGGTCCTGGTGCCGGCGGTAGCGCCCCTCCGTCCGATCGCCGCCCGCGCCGTGATTCAGGCGGGCGACGTGCACGTGGTTCAGGAACATCGCAGCGATCTGGCGGCGCAAACGGCCACGTCGACCGATCAGGTGGTGGGCAAGGTGGCGCTGGTCAACCTCTACACGGACGCCCCGATCCTGACGCCGCAAGTCGCGCCTGCCAGCACCGCCCGCTCCCTGGGCTATGCCCTTCCCGAGGGCCTGGAAGCGATGTCGTTGCCGACACCGGACCTGGTGAGTGGCTCCGGCGCCATCGCGCCGGGCGACCGCATCGACATCATCCTGACCGTCCCCACCCAGACGGCCGGTGCCGGGGCCAATGAAACGCAGTTCGCGCTGCAAGGGATTTCCGTCATCGGCGTCGGCCAGGTCGTGCCGACCAACGTCACGAGCGCCGCCGGTCCCCAGGCCGGCATGCAAGGATCGCTCACCGTGCTGGTGACGCCGCAGCAGGCGCTCATGCTCACCTACGCCAAAGAGAGCAGTGGGGAAGGGGTGTCGATCAACCTCGTCCTGCGCCGGCCGGACGATACCACCACGTACCAAACGGTCCCGGTGTCGCTGGACTATCTCCGCCAATCGCTCGCCAAGGTCCATCCTTAGTGTCGCCGCTGCTGCTGGCGTCGGCGGCGTTTCTCGCCTTCGCCCTCCCGACACTCGCTGCGGTCCTGGCGTTGACCCGAGCACGGGGCGTGGCCGCCGGCCGCCTTGCCACCGTCGAGCGGTTACCGCGTCAGTACCTGGTCGGCGCCATGCCGACCGGTAGTACGGCCGCGACAGATGCCACGCCGGGCACGCCATTCTCGGGTCGCGCGGGAGCGGCGCCTAGCCGCCCCGGCGCGGTGGCCGGCCAACTCAGCCGGCTGCCGTTCAGTCGCCGCCTCCTCGTTCGCGCGGAACACGACCTGGAATTCACCTCCTGGACCCTTTCCCCCGCGGTATACCTGCTGCGCCGGCTCCTTGTCGCCTTGGTCGCCGCGGCAGTGGCCTGGTTGGCGCTCCGCCAGCCGCTCGCGGTCGTCGTCGCAGCCATCGGCGCCCACCTGGTAACGGGGCGGATCGTTGCCCATCAGGTGACCGGGTACCGGCTCCGGATTGGTCGGCAGACGGAGGAGGTCATCGAAATCCTGATTGCGCACCTGCGCGCCGGCCAGAGCCTCGTGCAGAGTATCGGCGCGGTCAGCGAGGAAGCGCCGGCGCCGTCGCGCGACGAGTATGGGCGCGTGGCGCGCCGGGTCGCGCTCGGGGCGCCGGTCTCGGAGGCTCTGCGCGCCCTGGAGCGCCGGACGCCGGTCACGCCGGTCGCCCTGCTCATCTCCGCGCTCAACATGCACCATCGGATCGGCGGTGACTTGCCGATGCTCTTGCGCATCGCCGCGGATACGGTCCGAGATCAGGTCCGCCTGCAGGACGACCTGCGCACCGCCGCGGCGGGACAGATGCTGGCGGCGTATGTCGTCGTCGCGTTGCCCATCGTGCTCTTCGCGGCGTTGTTCTTGATCGACCGCCCCTACATCAGCGGGTTGCTGCAACCGGGATGGAATTTGCTGCTCGCTCTTGGAGCAGTCATGGAAATCGTCGGCTTTCTCATCATGCGCTCGTTTACGCGTATTCAACTCTAGGCCCAAGGGAAAGGTTCGTCGCCTTGCTCGCCGTGTTCTCCCCCACCGTGCTGCTCACCGCGAGCGGCGTCGCCGCGGGCTGTTGTGTGCTTGCCGCTCTGGCCCTACTGCGCTACCTCTCTCAACTGGATAAGCGTCTACGGACGGTGGAGGCGCTGACGATCGAACAGCGAACGCCGAAAGCAATGCTGGCGGCGGTGGAACGGCTGGTGAAGCGGTTCGCTCCTTTGGCCTATCGAAAAGGATTGCACGATCGCCTTGTGCACGCGCGACTGGAGGACCGAACCACGCCGGAGCAGGTCATCCTGCTGACCATTGCGATCGCGATCGGCGTCGCGACGCTCACCGCCCTGAC
>JAICXR010000224.1 GCA_025980355.1 Chloroflexota bacterium
CCTTGGTGGAGGCCGCGGCAGCCGCGGACGATGTCGTCGTGCTCGCGCTGCTAGCGCTCGACGCGGTCGCGGCCGCGCTGGCGGCGCTGCTGCTCGAGCTGGTGGTGAGTGCTGCGCTGCTCGTCGCGGCGCTACTCGTCGTGGCCGCGGTGGAGGCGCTGGATGTCGCCGCGCTCGTAGCGGCCGCCGTGGACGCTGCGCTACTCGTCGCCGCGGAGGACCCGGTGGTGGCGGTCCCCGTGGCGCTGGCGCCGCAGGCCGCCAGCAAACTGACCAGCGCGACGCCACCGGCGCCGACCGTGCCGCGCAGGATGACCCGCCGCGCGACCGCCCGCTTCGTATCTTCGTCGGAATCTTGTACTGTCATCGGACGCAAAGACCCTTTCTACTACCGTCAACTTGGTACGCACAATAGCCCTAGTATTGCATGCAAAGTCGGACCTTGCGGCGGCGATTTGGCCCCCCAGCAATACGGTTACGGAACCAACTCTTGAACGCTAACCTCCTCCCCGTTTTTGCCGATGACGGTCGCCGCGGCAACGCTGTCGTTGGGGCTCAGCCGGATCAGCATCACGCCCTGCGTGTTGCGGCCGGATTGGCGGACCTGCGCCAGCGGCAGACGGTTGACGATGCCGTTGGCGGTCGTCAGCATGAGCTCGGCGTCGTCCTCATTGACGATGTGCCCAGCAACGATCGTGCCGGTCTTCTCACCGAGTTTGGCGGTCGTCACGCCCTGCCCGCCGCGCGTTTGCTTGCGATACTCCTCCATCGACGTGCGCTTGCCATACCCCAACGACGTGATCACCAGCAAGTCGCTGGCGTGGGCGACCGCGCCGGACGATGGGACGACGGCCATGCTCATGACCGTGTCGTTCTTACCGAGGGTGATGCCCTTGACCCCGGCGGTGTCGCGACCGGTCGGCCGGATTTGCGTCTCCGCGAAGCAGATGGCGCGCCCCTGCCGGGTCACGAGCACCACTTCTTGGGTCCCGTCGGTCGGGCGCACCCAGGCCAGGTCGTCGCCCTCATTGAGGGAGATGGCGATCAGGCCATTCCGGCGCACGTTCGCGTAGTCGGTCAGGGCGGTCTTCTTGACCGTGCCCTGGCGCGTCGCCATCAACAGGAAGCGCTGTTCTGGCCCCTCAAACGAGGTGATGCCGAGCATGGCGTTGATCGTCTCCCGCGGTTCCAGGGCCACCAGGTTGATGATCGGCAAGCCTTTGGCCTGACGGGAGACATCCGGCAGCTCGTGCACTTTCAGCGTGAAGACGCGGCCCCGGTTGGTGAAGAACATGACCGAGTCCAGAGCATCGGCCACGAACGAATGTTGTACCGCGTCCTCGGTGCGCGTCAGCATGCCCAGCTTGCCGCGGCTGCCCCGGTGGTGCGACTGGAAGCCATCGGCCGGGCTGCGCTTGATGTAGCCCTGCGTGGTGAGGGTGACGAGCACCTGCTGGTGGGGGATGAGGTCTTCTTCGCTCAGCTCGCCGGTCTCGTCGACGATGCGCGTGCGACGGGCATCGCCATACTTCTCCTTGAGCTCGAGCATTTCCTTCTTGATGATGTCCAGCACCTTGCGGATGTCGGCGAGGATGCCCTCTAATTCCTGGATTGTCTTCAAGAGGGCCTTGTACTCGTCGATGATCTTCTTGCGTTCCAGGGAGGCCAGGCGGCGCAGGGCGAGGTCGCCGATGGCGCGCGCCTGGGCCTCGCTGAACTTGAAGTCGTGCATCAGGTTATGCACCGCCGAGTCGCCGGTCTGGGAGCGCCGGATGCAGGCGATCACCTCATCCAGCATATCCAGGGCCCGCGTCAGCCCTTCCAGGATGTGGGCGCGCTCCTGGGCCTTGCGCAACTGGTAGCGGGTGCGGCGAGTAATCACCGTCTGGCGGAAGGAGAGGAACTCCTGCAAGCAGCGCTTCAGGGTGAGTACGCGCGGCTCGCCGTCGACGATCGCCAGCATATTGACGCTGAAGTTGGATTGCAGTGCCGTGTGCTTGTAGAGGGCGTTGAGGACCTTGCGTGGCTGGGCGTCGCGCCGCAATTCGAAGACCGCGCGCATGCCGTCGCGGTCGCTCTCGTCGCGGATCTCCGTGATGCCGTCGATCTTCTTGGCCTTGACCAGTTCGGCGGTGCGTTCCAGCATCAGTGCCTTGTTGACCTGGTACGGCAGCTCGCGGACGATGATGGCGTTCCGCCCGCCGCGCATCTGCTCGATCTCGCAGACGGCGCGCTGGACGATCCGCCCGTGCCCCGTGGCGTAGGCCTGCTGGATGCCGTCGCGGCCAAGAATCAGTGCGCCGGTCGGGAAATCCGGCCCTTTCACGATCTTGAGTAGATCGTCGACCGTGGCGTCCGGGTGGTCGATCATGAAGGCGAGGGCGTCGCAGATCTCCACCAGGTTATGCGGCGGCACGCTCGTCGCCATGCCGACGGCGATCCCCATGTTTCCGTTGACGAGGTAGTTCGGCACCCGCGTCGGCAGCACGCTCGGCTCGCGTTCGGTGGCGTCGTAGTTGTCCTGGAAATCGACGGTGTCCTGGTCGATGTCCGCCAGCAATTCCTCGGCGATGGCGGTCAGCCGGACCTCGGTGTAGCGGCTCGCCGCCGGCGAGTCGCCGTCGACGCTGCCGAAGTTGCCCTGGCCGTCGACCAGCGGATAGCGCATGGAGAACGGCTGGGCCAGACGCACGACCGTGTCGTAGATGGCCGCGTCGCCGTGGGGATGGAAGCGGCCCATCACTTCGCCGACGACCTTGGCGCTCTTGCGGTAGCCGCTGCTGTGGCGCAGCCCCAACTCCAGCATGCCGTAGAGGACCCGCCGGTGCACCGGTTTGAGGCCGTCCCGGACGTCCGGCGTGGCGCGCTTAATGGCGCTCATCGAATAAGAGAGATAGGAGGTTCGCATCTCGTCTTCGATGCGGATATCGCGGTCCCGTGTCGGTTCAACTGCCATAGGTCGGCACAATCTTCCCTGCTATGTGGTGAAATGTCTGTATATATTCTACCATTGAACGACGCCGAAGCAGGCACATGGCCGTGCGACAGGGAGGAAAAGATGCGCGGAGACGCCCACGTTCAGGCGGTGGTGCAGGAGATCGTCCGTCGCCTCGTCGCCGAATACGCGCCGGAGAGGATCATCCTCTTCGGCTCCTACGCCTACGGCGAGCCGCACGCCGACAGCGACATCGATCTGCTCGTCGTGAAGGACACACCGGCCCCCTTTATCGATCGCCAGGTCGCCGTGCTGCGCCTAACGACGGGCATGCATAAGCACCTTGGCTTAGAGCCGATTGTCATGACGCCGGCCGAGGTTGCGCAGCGGCTGCGCATCGGCGATCAGTGTGTTGAAGAGATCCTCCGGAAGGGCGAGGTGCTCTATGCCGCCTGACGACTCTATGTATCCGCCGGAATGGCTGCGGATCGCTGGGAAGGATCTCGAGCGGGTGTCGCGGGCACTGCGGGACGGCAATCGGAGTTGGCCGGCTTTTGTCTGCAACAGGCGGTCGAGAAGTACTTGAAGGCTCTTCTGATTAGCCACGGCTGGAAGCTTCAACGGACCCACAATTTGGAAGTACTGCTGGATGCCGCGACCGCCTATGCTCCTGATCTCGAGGATTTTCGTGCGGTCTGCCAGGTGATCACGCTCTACTAAATGGCCGAGCGTTATCCCTCAGGTCGCATGGCCGGACTGACCCAGGAAGAAATCCAGCGGTCCTTGAATACGGTGCAGGGATTGATCGATAGGGTCCGGGAGCTCGTGCCCTAGCTCTCGTCCGGCGGCTCCTCCTCGTCGTCGCCCATCCCGAAGTCCAGCACCTGCTCCCGCGCCACCGCCTCGAATACCGGCCCTTCGTCCCGCCGTCGTGACGGGCCACCGCTGAACGCCCGCGGCGCCGGCCCCAGGGCCCGCTCTAACGCTTCCGTCACCCAGCGGGCTTCGACGATCTCGATACCGCCGGTCCGGTGGGCCGTCGGGCGCCGGGGGGAGGGGCCGCCACCGGAGGCCGGCACCAGGAGGCGCTTGAAGCCCAGTCGCTCGGCCTCCGCCCGCCGGCGCTCCAGTTGGCGGACGGGGCGCAACTCGCCGGAGAGCCCGACCTCGCCCGCCACGGCCATATCCTCCGGTACCGCCTGGTCGCGCAGGCTGGAGGCGACCGCCAGCGTCACTGCAAGGTCGGCCGCCGGCTCGGTCAGGCGCACACCACCGACGACGTTGACATAGACGTCCTGGCTACCGAGCGGCACGCCGGCGCGGCGGGAGAGGACCGCCAACAGCAGGTAGAGGCGGTTGACGTCGAAGCCGTTGGCCGAGCGGCGCGGCAGGCCGAAGCTGGTGGGGGCGGCCAGCCCCTGCACCTCGACCAGCAAGGGCCGCGTCCCCTCCGTCGTGACGGCCGCCACCGTGCCGGGGGCGGGGCCGCTATGGCCGGCGAAGAAGAGCGCCGCGCTGTCGGTCACCTCGGCGAGGCCGGCGTCGCTCATCTCGAACAGCCCGATCTCGTCGGTCGAGCCGAAGCGATTTTTCACGCCGCGCAAGATGCGGTAGCTGCTGACGCGCTCGCCCTCCAAATACAGCACCACGTCGACCATGTGCTCCAACACGCGCGGCCCGGCGACCGCCCCTTCCTTGGTGACGTGGCCCACCAGAAAGATGGGCACGTGACGCTGTTTGGCCAGATGGACCAGGCGCTGGGCGCACTCGCGCACCTGGCTCACGCTGCCGGCCGAGGCGCTCAGGTCGTCGGTGGCGACGCTCTGAATGGAGTCGATCACGGCCAGCACCGGCGGATCGGCCTCCAAATGGCCGAGGATCGTCGCGAGGTCGGTCTCCGGCAGGATCAGCAGACGCTCGGCGTTGATGCCCAGGCGGTCGGCGCGCAGCTTGACCTGCTGGGCCGACTCCTCGGCCGCCACGTAGAGCACCGTGCCGGCGTCGCGCGCCACCGCCCCGCAGACCTGCAGGAGCAACGTCGACTTCCCAATGCCGGGGTCGCCGCCTATGAGGACGACGGAGCCCGGCACGATGCCGCCGCCGAGCACCCGGTTGAACTCGTCCATGGGCAGGCGCAACCGCGACCAGTCGGCGGTCGGGATGCGCGGGAGTGACAGGGCCTGGCTGCCGCCAGGACCGGCCGGGCTGCGGCGCAGCCCGGCCGCCGCCGGCTCGGGCCGTTCCACCGTCTCGACCAGGCTGTTCCAGGCGCCACAGTCCGGGCAGCGCCCGGCCCACTTCGCCTGCCGAGCCCCGCATTGCTGACAGATATAGACCGTTCGGGCCTTGGCGGGCACTGAAGGGAACCTCTCGCTGAACCGCGTTCCCCCTCCCCGCGCCGGGGAGGGGGAAAGGGGGAGCGGTTACGCCTCGCTGGCCGCCCCCGCGAGCATCGGGAAGGCTTCTTCTTCCGTCAGCTTGCGGATCAGGATCAACTCGCCGTCGCCGACGTCGCCCAGAACGGTGTCCCCGGCATGGAAGCGCCCGGCAAGGATGCCTTCGGCCAGGCGGTCTTCGACCCAGGTCTGGATGGCGCGCTTCAACGGCCGGGCGCCGTTTTGCACGTCAAAGCCCTTGTCGCAGAGGAAGTCTTTCCCCTTCTCCGTCATCTCCAGGACCAACTGCTGCTCGGTCAAGGCGACCTGGACCCGCTTCAGTTCCATGTCCACGATAGCGCGAACCTGCTCGTGGCTGAGCGCGTGGAAGGCGATGATGTCATCAAGCCGGTTCAAGAACTCCGGGCGGAAGATCTGCTTCAGCTCGACGTTGACCTTTTCCTTCATCCGCTCGTAGGAGGCGGTGGATTCGTCCGCCGTCCCAGTGCGCTGGAACCCCAAGGCGCCCGACTTCTTGAGGAGGTCGGTACCAGCGTTGGACGTCATGATGATGATCGTGTTGCGGAAGTCAACGACCCTCCCCTTGGCGTCGGTCAGGCGCCCGTCCTCGAGAATCTGGAGCAGGATGTTGAAGACGTCCGGGTGGGCCTTCTCGATCTCGTCCAACAGAATTACGCTATACGACTTGCGCCGCACCGCCTCGGTGAGCTGGCCGCCCTCCTCGTAGCCGACGTAGCCGGGAGGCGCGCCGACGAGCCGCGCAGCCGCGTGGC
>JAICXR010000028.1 GCA_025980355.1 Chloroflexota bacterium
GCGGCCGTCGACGCCATCGACGGCCTTGTACAACAAGCCGGGGCGCTGATCGGCCGCGTGGCCGCCGTCGCCACCGATACGTTCTGGCATAACCTGATCGCGCTGGATGGCGCCGGTGTGCCGCTGAGCCCCATCTATACCTGGGCCGACACCCGCGCGACGGCGGCGGCGGAACAGCTCAAGCGCGACCTGGACGAACGCGCGGTGCATCAGCGTACCGGCTGCGTCCTGCACGCAAGCTACTGGCCGGCGAAGCTCCGCTGGCTGGCAACGGAGCGGCCCGATCTGCTGCAACGGACGGCGTCGTGGGCCTCGATCGGGGAATACCTGCACCGGCGCTTCCTGGGGATATTGCAGTGTAGCGTCTCCATGGCGTCGGGTACGGGCTTGCTGGACCAGCACCGGCGGGCCTGGGATGATGAGGTGCTGGCGGCGTTGCCGATTCGCCGCGAGCAATTGTCCCCGTTGGTCAGTGGCACCGAGCCGGTGTCCGCACTCGCGCCGGAGTTCGCCGCACGCTGGCCGGGCTTGCGCCAAGCCGTCTGGTTCCCCGCCGCCGGCGACGGCGCCTGCAGTAACGTCGGGAGCGGTTGTACCAGCGCCGACCGCTTCGCGTTGATGATCGGCACATCGGGGGCCATGCGGGTGTGCCTGGCGGCCGACGATGTCGCGGTGCGCTGGGGCCTCTGGTGCTACCACGCCACGCCGGCCTACTTCGTGCTCGGCGGGGCGCTCTCCAACGGCGGCATTCTCTGGGAGTGGCTGCAGCGGACGCTGCGCCTGCCGGAGGGATTCGCGGCCGACCAGGCCCTGGCGGCGATGGAGCCGGATGCGCACGGCCTCACTGTGTTGCCGTTTCTCGCCGGCGAACGTAGCCCGAACTGGGTCGGCAGCGCGCGCGCCGCCTTCGTCGGCATCAGCCTGCATACGCAGCCGCTGGACATCTTACGCGCCGGGCTGGAGTCGGTCTGCTACCGTTTCGCGCTCATCTACGAGTTGCTTCAAGCGATCGTCCCCGGCCATCCCCAGTTGGTCGCCAATGGCGGCGCCGTCCTGCAATCGCCGTTGTGGATGCAGATGCTGGCCGATGTCCTGGGCGCGCCGCTGACCGCGTCCGGTGAAGTGGAGGCGACCAGCCGGGGGGCGGCGCTGCTGGCGCTGCAAAGCCTCGGCGCGATTTCGACGCTGGACGACCCGTCCGTCCCCGCGGCGACGGGCATGACCTATGAGCCGGATACGCGCCGCCACCAGGTATACCAGGCCGGCGCCGCTCGCCAGCGCCGGCTGTACGAGCGGTTGGTCGCGGATGAGGGGATGAGGCGATGAGACGCCCTATCGGTACCGGCTCGGCAGGATACCCAGGGCGTCACGATACTTGGCGACCGTGCGGCGCGCGATGTGCAGGTGGCGCTCCGCCAGCTTTTCCGCGATGTGCTGATCGCTGAGTGGCGACTGCTCGGTCTCATCGCCGATGAGCTCGCGCATGGTGTCCTTGATGCCGAGCGAAGCGTCGAAGAAATCATCGTAGGAGATGGCGCGGCCGTTGGGCAAGAGGACGTACTTCTCGGCGGTGGCCCGGCTGATCGTACTCTCGTGCAAGCCCACCATATCGGCAAGCTCGCTGCGCGTGAGGGGCTTCAGCCAGCGGACGCCCTTTTCCAGAAACTCGCTCTGATAGTTGACCAGGCAGGTCGTGATCTGGCGGAGCGTCTCCCAGCGTTGGCGAACGCAATCGATGAAGAAGCGCGCCTTGGCGACGTGCTCCTTGATGTGGATACGGTCTTCCGGGCTGAGTTGGACCGCCATGCCGTCGACGTTCGTGCAGAGCGAGCGATAACTGCTGTTGATGCGCAGATCGAAGCGGACCGACTCGATGACCTCGACGTCGTAGCCGCCTGTCTGACTGCGCCGAATGATCACGTCCGGCTTGAACGACCGGGCCTGGGTCGCCGCGGCGTTGGATTGGTAGCCATTGGCGGGATGGGGATTCAGTCGCTCCTTGATGAATTTGCAGCCGTCCTTCACCTCCGCGACAGTGCAGTTGAGGGTCGACGCGACCTCCTGCCAGCGCCGTTCGGCCATGGCCTTGAGGAGATTGCGCTCCACGATCGCGGAGGCGACGGGATTGGCAATCCCGCCTTCGGCCAGGGCGGCCAGTTGGAGGGCGAGGCATTCGCGGAGGTCGCGGGCGCCGATACCCGCCGGCTCCAGCGACTGCAGGGCCGCGAGCACCGCCTCCACACGCTCCTTGGGCACATCGAGGGTGCGCGCGGCGTCGTCGACGTGCACGCTGAGGTAGCCCCGGTCGTCCAGGTTCCCCACCAAATACTCGGCAATCGGGAAGTCGGCGTCGGGGATCTGGGCAGCAAGGCTGACGAGGAGCATGTCGTTCAACGACTCTTCCGCGGTGATGCGCGCCAGCGGGTCGTAGTCGTCGTCATCAACGGCGCCGCGGCTCGAGCTGTATTCGCCGTAGCGATCCGTATCCCAGTCGCTTCCCTCATTCGCGTTGGTCGGCCCGGCGTCGGTTTGCCGCGCACAGACGCTACAGCGGCCCTCGTCCAGAGGGCCGCCGCACGTCGGGCACTGGCTCGTCTCCTCGACTTCCAGGGCGGGATTTTCCAGGAGCTCGTTCTGGATCGTCTGGGCTAATTCCTGCGATGATAGCGCCAGAATCTTCGTCGAAGCGATGAGCTTGGGGGAAATCCGGACACTTAATTCTGGGCGGACCTGCTGTTCGAGATCCATGCGCCTGCCTTTCCGCGACCAGTGGCGGCGAGGGATTCCCCGGATAGGACAAGGCGCATGGTGGGGTTGCCTTGTCTACCGCCGCAAGTTCCGTGCCAACGTCATATAGCCGGATAGTACCACACCACTGGCCGGCTGGGCAAACACCAAATCAACGCAAGCGGCGTGCCGGACTGCGGGACCGCCGTCGCGGCCGCTAGCCGTGGCCGGCCGCGGCCGACCAGTCGAAGACACCGCGATAGCTGGCAAGGCCGGAATCGCCGAAGTCCTGACCCGGCAACTGCCGCATGCCCGCAATGCCGTCGACCACCGGGTGGGGGTCGGAGCCGTCACGCCCCACCAGCCACACTTGCGCGCCGCCGGCCGTCTGGTGCACGTAGAGGATCTCTTGGCCGTCCTTCGACCATTGGGGGAAGCTGTCGGCGGGGCCGGGGCTGAGCGGGCGACGCCCGCTGCCATCCCGCGCTTCCACCCAGATCCGGCGGGCCGTGTCGACCGCGCGTCCGGGCGAGGCGACGGCGCTGCTGGCGTAGGCGATCAGTCCGCCGTCTGGCGACCAGGCGGCGTCGCCATCCGCCCGTCCCGGGTCGGTGAGGGTGCGCGCGGCCCCGGGAGGCGCGACGGGAACGACGGCGATCTGGCCCAATCGCTCGCTGCCGTCCACCGTGGGCACCGAGGCGACCGCCGCCAGCGCGTGGCCATCGGGCGCCCAGGAGACAAAGTCGCGGTACATCAAGACGTCCGGCAGCAGCGGCCGCGTCCCCTGGCGGAGCGACCAGAGCGCCAACGCCGCCGGGCTGGAAGCCCCCGGCGTGGCCGCGTTGTCCGACCAGTACGTGAAGCTGGCGTTGTTCGGCGACCAGCTCCCCAGGACGGGGACGCTCTCCGCGGCGGTCCCGCCGGCGACGTCGCCGGTGCGGGGACCGTTCGACGCGGGCGTAGGGGCGACGGCGGACGGAATCGGCGCCTGGGCGATGGCGCCGCCCCGGCTGACCAACCAGATCGACTGGCCCCCGTTGCCGACGCCACGGCGTTCCACGGCCAGTTGCGAGCCATCGGGCGACCAGGCGAGATTGGTGACCGTACCGCCCGGCGGCAGCAGTTGGCGCGGCGTATCGCTCCCCGCTTGCGCGAGCCACAAGCTGCCGCCGCGTGCCGCCACGGCGATCTCGTCGCGGCTCGGCGACCAACGGGCGAGGCCGCTATGGGCCGGCGCCGGCAACGGCCAGGGTGCGGCGGCGCTACCCGGTTGGGCGAGCATTAGCCCCGCGCCGGCATCCGGCCCCGTGGTCTCGTACAGCAACCAGCGGCCCGAAGGCGACCATCGGGGCGCCGTCGCCTTGCCATCGTGGACGACCTCGCTGTCGCCCGCCGCACTATGGAGGAATATATCGCCGTCTTGCACCGCGGCAATGGTGCCGGTCAGCCGGATACCATCCGCTACTGCCGGTTGGAGCGAGGCGGTGCTGGAAAATCTGGACACCACCGAGGTCACCGCCATCGCCGCCGTCGTCTGTACCGCCGCGTACGACGTGGCGGACGACCTGGTCGCGCTCGTCTGCCGGGCCACGCCGCTCGTCGATGTCACCTGCAAACGGGTTGCCACGCCGGCCAGCGGTCCGCCTTGTTGCCTCGCCACGGCCAGCGGGATCAGGACGACGGCGAGCAGGCTCATCACCACGCCGATCGCCAGGGTACGGGCGGCAGCACGTTCCGTCCGCCCCGTACCGCGCGGGGCCACCGGCGCAGTGCCGGAATGCGCCACGAGCGCCGGCCGCCCGTTCGACTGGCCGGCGGCCGACACCGAAGGGCGGTCGGCGGCGGGACTCCGGGGCGTTGCCAGATGAGCCGGCGTTTTGTCGCCGCTCCACTCTTTGACGAGGCTGTCGGCCTCCCGGCTCAGCGTCTGCCACTCGGTGAGCCGCTGGCGGCAATGCGGACAGCCGTCGATGTGGGCTTCGACGGCACGGCGCTCATCGGGCGTGGCTTCGCCGTCGGCATATACCATGAGCAGCAGATCGAATCCGCTGCACGGGTCCGTCATGGCAGGTCCGCACCGGTCGTGCTGCCGTCGCCGCGGCGAGCCGTCGCATCCCGGGTTTCCAGGGCGTAGGCGGCGCGGAACGCGAGCCGGGCGCGATAGAGACGTTGCTTCACCGCCGCCAGCGAGCAGTCGAGGGCCATGCTGAGGTCGGCATAGGTCAGGCCCTCGGCGTGGCCGAGCAAACAGGCAACTTGATCGTGCGGCAGACGATCCAGGGCCCGCGCCACCGCGTCGCCGGCCGCGACGTCGTCGGCGATATCGCGACGACTGGAACGGTCGTGTACGTACACATCGAACGGCACCCAGGCAATCAAGCGTTTCCTGCGGAGGGCGCTGATCGCCTTATTGGTAGCAATCCGGTAGAGCCACGGCGCGAGCTGCGCCTCGTCGTGCAAGCTCGCCAGGGCCTTGTAGGCCGACACAAAGGTGTCCTGACAGAGGTCCTCCGCCAGCGCCGCATCGCGGACCATCCCCGTCAAATAGCGGCTGATCGCCGGGCGATAGGTCTCGAAAATTGTCTCAAACGAGAGCGAACCAGTCCGGCCGGCGACCTGTACCAGTCCGATGTCCATGCCGCCGTTCCTCCCCGCGTCGCGACGGGCGCCACACCCGTCAGGCAGTTATGACGGTGGCGTCGATGGAATTGTTCCCGGTAGCATACGACACACTCCGCACCGCGTCCCCCTGGCGCGTACGTGGTTCGCCAAGCCGCCACTGCCAGACCACCGCCAGGAGCGCGCCGACGACCGTGGCGGCGACATTCACCGCGTCGTTCTGCACCCAAGCATAGCCGCGCGTTCGGTGCGTCGACGCGCCACACTGGTGAATGCGCCGCTCGGTGGCCACCTGACAGACCGGGCACCTCCGGCTCGCCTGGACTGTCGCGCCGAGCAGGCTGTCGACGAGCGACCCGCCAATGCCGGCGAGGCAGAGGCCGACGAACTGACGTAGCCGGGAGGACGGCCGCGACCTGGCTAGCGTGCATACGGCGACGCCGGCCAGGAAGGCGGCGCCTGCGATGCTGCCGGCGAGGCCGAGCGCCGTGACGCCGCCGGACATGCCGGCGAGTATGGGCCGACCGTCGGTGATCCGGCGGGGCGCCGCCGCCGACCGCACGCCAATTTCCGTCGCCCAGGTGTCGGCGCTGCTGGCGGCCAGGGCGCCCATGTAGGCGGCCGCAGGAAGCGGGCCCGGGCGCGCGAGGTGCAACAGGGCGGTAATGACCGCGACGCCGCCGTTCGCCGCGACCTGGGCGGCATCGCGCCGGCCCCCTTTCTCCCAGATTGCCGTCAGAGCCGGCCCGTGTTCGCCTTGCAATTGGGACAGCGCACTGCCCGACAGGACAAACGCCAACATCGCCGCGGCGTGGTTCCAGCCGGCGGACGTGACGACGGCACCGGTAAGCCAGGCGGCGAGCGCTCCGGGCAACGTCAGGGCCCGCCCGCGCCATCCGGCCCCGGCGACCGCGCCGGCGGCCACGCCGCCGATGACGGCACGGTTCCGCAGACGATTCGGACGCCGGTTATTCGTCGTCCGAGCCGCCAAGGTCGCTCTCGCCGCCCATCATGCCTCCCATGTCTTCGCCGTCCGGTTCGCCGCCCATCGCCGCCGGATCCTCGCCTCGTTCGACGGCATCCACCATTTCGTCGAACTCCGGGCCGAGGTCTTCCCCCAGCTCCTTGCCCATGCGCCGGGCCCAGCGGGCGACGCTGCGCGGATCGTTCTCGTCAAGGTCGCCGAACATCGCCGGGTCGCCCAGTTCGTCCGCCCGGCTCTCTTCGGACTTGACGGTGGAGAAGAGCGAGACCAGCTTCTGCATGGGCTGACCGCAGCGCGGGCACGCCGGGGCCCGGACCTCCGCGAAGGTCAGAAAAAACGCGCTCGTTCGCCGCCGGCACGCCGAGCAGCGATATTCGTAGACGGGCATCCTAAATCCCTGTTCTCTTCCCAACCCTGGCGGCGTCCGGCACTCGGGTTGCCGATCCTCCGTACCCAGCACGCGACGCGATCCGCCGTGACCGTATGCAATGCAGAGTTCAGGCTACGCCACCGCGACCGGGGCTGTCAACGGGCGTTGCGCCTGCTCGGTGTTCACACCGCCGCCGCCCATCTCGCCCACCAGAGGTCGTGCAGGCCCAGCGTCGCTGCCGCGTGAGCGGTGTATATCTGGTATATTCCGTATGCACAAAGGGAGGACAGCAAATGGTTACCGCCAAGCTCCGCCGGAGCGGCAACAGTTTCATCGTCACCGTTCCGCGCGACGAAGTCGAACGCCTCCACCTGCACGAGGGGCAACTGGTGGCGGTCGAGGTGCGTGCCGTAGAAGTACGGCCGGTATTATCACCGGCACTCCAGGCGCTCTTCGACGAAGTCTTCGCCGAAATTGAGCCAGCGCTGCGCTACCTCGCCGATCGCTGATATCGGTGAGCGACACGATTTATCTAAACGTGGCTGACGTCGTTGCTCTCCACAACGCGATGATGGAACGGTTGGGCGTGCGACCGGAATCCTTGCGTGATGCCGGGCTACTGGAATCCGCCTTACTCAAGCCGCAGATGGCGGCTCATTATGAGCAAGCGGACCTGATCCGTCAGGCGACGTTGTTGGCTGTCGGGATCGCGCAAAATCATCCGTTCGTCGATGGGAATAAACGGACGGCATACACGGCCTGTTCGATGTTTTTGCGACTGAACGGACGGTATTTCCTCGGCGACATCATCGAAATGGCCGACCAGTTGATCTTCCTGGCCCAGCGCACGGACGCGCTCGCCGCCGTCACGCGCCGTTTTGAGGTCTGGCTGCGTGAGCGTGTCGCCGACGCGTCCCGCTGACCACGACGCGACGGCACGGCCGCCTGGATAGCGGCCGCCACACACCTATCGTGCGGATGAGCTAGGACTGTTGGTTCACCGGAAGTGCCAGCCGCTAGCGCAGATTGCCCCCATTTCCTATGCTCCATCGTGTCCATAGCTACGGACTTGCTACACCGCCGAAGGGGCCTGGCATACGTATTGCGTCATACTAGTTTTGGGAGCGAAGCACGGAGGAGAGCCAGCACATGAACGCCACGATTGAGCGCGAAATATCGTTGACCATACCCGCCTGCCGGCGTGGCAACGACGCGACTCAACAGGACCCGACCAGACAGTACAAAGCACCCCTGGCGACCTTCATGGCCCTCGTCGCTTCCGCTCGGGCGAGCGCGCAGGCTGCGGACTTCACCACTCTCGAAGAGGCCGACCTGGCCAGCGGCCCGCGCCGGTAGCGCCCCCGGAGCTGAGCCGTCGGTCCACGGCCCGGCGACGGCTGTTCACGCCCATAATGCAAACGAAGCCAGACCGTACAATCGTCTCCCGTTTTGATTGCGGTGGAGGCTGATATGCTGAGGCTCCCGGTACGGCGTCTGATCGCCGACGCCGTAACTCCACGCTACGGGCGGGCGGGCGATGCCGGCCTGGACCTCTTCGCAGCCGAGCAATACGAGCTGGCGCCCGGAGCCCGGTACGTCTTCGGCACCGGCATCGCCATCGCCGTGCCCGATGGGTACGTCGGCCTGGTGTGGGACCGCTCCGGCCTCGCCACGCGCGCCGGGATCACGACCATGGCCGGCGTGATCGACGCGACCTACCGGGGCGAGGTGCGCGTGCCGCTGCTCAACACCGGCGACGAGGCCTACGTCGTCCACCTTGGCGACCGGATCGCCCAATTGCTGGTCCAGGCCATCCCGGTCGTGGAAGTCGTCGAGGTCGATGCCCTGGACGATACACCGCGGGGCAGCGCCGGGTTCGGTTCCAGCGGTCGTTGACCGCCCGGGACGACCATACCAGGCGTACGGAGATCCTACGCTGCCCGCGCAAGATGCCCCCGGCTAGGGCAGGGCACTGGCCGCCGCCTGGTCGGCGAGCACGGTGAGCACGCCATCGGTCGGCCGCACGCGCTGAGCCGGCAAGTCGAGCGACCGCGGCCCCTGGATCAGGGCGCGCAACGCCGCCTGTTTTGCCTCCCCGGCGACCAGGAACACGACCTGGGCGGCCGCATTGAGCACCGGCAGCGTCATCGTCAGGCGCCAGGTGTTGACTTTGGGGACGAAGACGGCGGCGACGGTGATGTTCGGGTCGGCCGGCACAGGGACGCCCGGGAAGAGCGAGGCCGTGTGTCCCTCCTCGCCGAGGCCGAGCAGGAGCAGATCGAAGCGCGGCAGTGCGGTCTTACCGAACACCACCTGGAGTTCCGTGCGGTACTCCTGCGCGGCCTGTTGCGGGACGGGCAGCTCGCCGCGCAGCCGGTGGACGTTGGCCGCCGGCAGCGGCACACGGTCGAGCAGCGCCTCGCGGGCCATCCGGTAGTTGCTGTCGGGATGATCCGGCGGCACGCAGCGTTCATCCGACCAGAAGACCTGCGTCGCGGCCCAGTCGATCTCCCCGCCGAACGGCGGCGCCGCCAGCAACGCATAGAGGGCGCGCGGCGTGTTGCCGCCGGAAAGGGCAATGGTGAAACGGCCGCGGCGGCGCACCGCCTCCTGCGCCGCTGCGCGGACGATATCGGCGCCGGCCCGGGCGACGTCGTCCGCGCTGGGAACCACGCGCAGATCGGCGGCCGTCATGGCTTCAGCCCCAGCCAGTCGCACCACGTCCGGAGCGATTGCTCGTAGATCGGATCGCGGCGAAAATAGCCGAGCAGTAGGAACAGGACAGCGGCATCGGTGGGGGCGGGCAGCCGCATCGTGCGTTCCACCACCGGCGCGCCGGCTTCCGCCGCCCGAGTGGTGACCTGATCCCGCGACGCGCACTGGACGGCGAAGGTGGCCGTCTTGCCGGCCGCCGCCGCTTCCAGGCGCACGGCGCCAATCTGGTCGCCGGCGGTCTCGTCGCGCGGTATCGAGCGAACGGTGACGGCGATCCGCCGCCGACCCGCAAGGAGGGTAAAGCGCCCAGACGAATCGACGGCCAGGGGCGTCGATTCCGAACGCCAGCCCAGCCGGCCGGCCAGCCAGGCCGCGTAGAGCATTCCGGCGCCCGGGACGCCGGGACGGTCGCCGGCCCGGACGTCGACCTCCACCCGGGTGATCCCGTCCAGGTACACGCGCGTCGTCGCGCTATCGAAAAACTGCGCGGTGCTGTCCCGCCAACCGCTCAAGCGACCCCATTGCAGGTCGGCGACCTCGGTGCCGGGCTGCTGGTAGAAGAGGCTCAGCAGCGTCGGGAACGACGCCGCCGGCTCGGCGAAGGCGGCACTGTCCACGATGACCCCATCGCACAACTCCACCAGGCGGCGCAACAGTTCGGACTGCTCCCGGATGTCGTCGGGCCACCAGAGATATGTCGGCAGGTCGCGCAGCAGGAGGGAGGCGACGGCGCTGGAGACCTGCTCCACGATCGAGCCGTGCGCGTGCAGCACGATCTGCTCGAAGCAGACCTGCGGGCGGTCGACCCGACAGCGCGTCACCACGTCGGCGGCCAGCAACGGCACGGCTGCGCCCGGTTCGGCGCGCACCAGGAGGGTCCGGGACGGGTGGTGCTCGGCCAGCGAGGCCAGCGTCCCCAACACGCGCTGTTCGGCGTCCTCGGTATCGGCATAGGCCACGAGGGTGAGGACGTTCGTCCGGGCGGCGGCCGGTTCGCCTTTCTTCTGGGAATGTTCCACCGCCGATCGCCACAGCTTGGTCAATTGCGCCTGGATGGCGCCGGCGTCGACATCCTGCCCGGACCAGGTGCCGACGGTGCGGAGCTGCTCGGCGACCGTCATGGCCGGTGCCAGGAGCGGCCGTCGCGCTCCATGAGCTCGTCGGCGGCGGCGGGGCCCCAGGTACCGGCGGCATAGTTCGGGAAGGGCGGCGGCGGCTGTTGCTGCCAGGCTTGCAGGATGGCGGTGATGAAGGCCCAGGACTTCTCCACTTCGTCCTTGCGCGTGAAGAGGGTGGTATCGCCCAGCATGGCGTCCAGCAGCAGCCGTTCGTAGGCGTCCGGCGACTCCACGCCGAAGGAGGCGCCATACAGAAAGTCCATATTGACGGTGCGAATGAGCATGGCCTGCCCGGGCACTTTCACGCCGAAGCGCAAGGTGACACCTTCATCCGGTTGGATGCGCAGGACCAGGAAGTTCGGCTCCAGCTCATCGGTGCCACTGGTGAACAACGTATGGGGGGGGCGTTTGAACTGGATGGCGATTTCGCTGGCCCGGGCCGGCAGATGCTTACCCGTCCGCAGGTAGAAGGGCACGCCCTGCCACCGCCAGTTGTCGACGAACAGCTTGAGAGCGGCGAAGGTTTCCCTGGTCGACGTGGGCGAAACCCGCCCTTCTTCGCGGTAGCCGGGCACGGATTTGCCGGCTTCGTAGCCGGGACCATATTGGCCGCGGACGGTAAACTCCTGCACCAGGTTGCCGGTGATCGGCCGGATGGCGCGCAGCACCTTGACCTTCTCGTCGCGCACGGCGTCGGCGTCGTAGGCGGCCGGCGGCTCCATGGCCGTCAGCGTGACCAGTTGCAACAGGTGGCTCTGCACCATATCGCGCAGCGCCCCCGCCTCCTCGTAGTAGGCGCCCCGTGTTTCCACACCGACCGACTCCGCCACGGTGATCTGGACATGGTCGACGTAGCGACGGTTCCAGATCGGCTCGTAGATGCCGTTGGCGAAGCGCAGCACCAGGATGTTTTGCACCGTCTCTTTGCCGAGGTAATGGTCGATGCGGTACACCTGGGACTCGTCGAAGACCTGGTGGATCTGGCGGTTCAACTCCTGCGCGCTCGCCAGGTCGTGTCCGAACGGCTTCTCCACGATGATGCGCGCCCAGCCCTGTTTGCCGCCGGCCGTCCCGCCGTGTTGCAAGCCTTCCGCGCCCAACTGTTGCACGATCGGCCCGTAGAAGCTGGGCGGCGTCGCCAGGTAGAACAGCCGGTTGCCGCTACCGCCGCGTTCGTGGTCCAGACGATCCAACTCCTTGCGCAGCCGGTTGTAGGCGGCCGGATCGTCGAACTGGGCCGGCAAATAGTGCAAGGCATTAGAAAAACTCTGCCAGACGTGCTGATCTACGGGGCGGGTGCGCGAGAACTCATTCACGGCCTCGTGCATCTCGCTGCGGAAGCGTTCGTGCTCCTTCTCGCGCCGGGCAAAGCCGACCACGGAAAAGCCGGTCGGCAGCATGCCCGCCCGGGCCAGGTTGTAGAGCGCCGGCACCAGCTTGCGGTGCGTCAGATCGCCGGTCGCGCCGAAGATCACCAGCGTACACGGTTCCGGCGTCCGCTGCAGTTGCAGGCCGTCGCGCAACGGGTTGTCGCTCGCTTCCGCCGCCGGCTGCTCGGCGACGGCAATACCCTCGGTCATGCTGCACCCCCTCTATACCTGGTCCCGTTCGATCATCCCGGCACCCGCCGTTTTCACTCCTGTTTCACCGCGTGGCCGCCGAACTCGCGGCGCAGGGCGGCGATCACCTTGTCGCCGAACGACTCTTGCTCGCGGGAGCGGAAGCGGTTCAACAGCGAGAGCGCGATGGTCGGCGCGGGGATCGACTTGTCGATCGCCTCGGCCACGGTCCAGCGCCCCTCGCCGGAATCTTCGACATAACCGCGGATCCCTTCGAGACCGGGATTTTCCTTGAACGCCGCCGCCGCCAACTCCAGGAGCCAGGAGCGCACGACACTGCCGTGGTTCCAGAGCTCGGCGATCGCCGCCAGGTCGAGCTGGTAGTCCGAGGCGTGCATGATGTCGAAGCCTTCGGCGTAGGCTTCCAGCATGGCGTATTCGATTCCGTTGTGGATCATCTTGACATAGTGACCGGAGCCGCTGGAGCCGACGTACAGGTAGCCATTGTCCGGCGCGAGCGCCTTGAAGACCGGCTCGACCCGGTCGAACGCGGCCCGCGCGCCGCCGACCATGAGGCAATAGCCGACCTGCAGGCCCCAGATGCCACCGCTGGTCCCGGCGTCGAGATAGTGGACGCCGGCCGCGGACACGCGGCGGCCGCGCGCGATGGAGTCGGTCCAGCGAGAATTGCCGCCATCGATCAGGATGTCATCGCCTTGCAGATGGGGCAACAAGGTGTCGATGGTAGAATCCACCGGCGCCCCGGCCGGCACCATCATCCAGATCGTGCGCGGAGGCGGCAATTTCGCGACAAGGTCCGGCAACCCGGAGGCGCCTTTTGCCCCGCCGGCCGCCACCCGTTGCACCGCCTCGGGATTGACGTCGAAGACGACGACCTCGTGCCCGCTGCGCGTGAGCCGCTCCGCCATATTCGCGCCCATGCGGCCCAAACCGACCATCCCGAGCTGCATGCCCGCACCCTTTCCCCTGGCGGCGTTCTCCAAAGCTGTGCGTAGTATAGGGTGCGGCGCCGTTGCAAGACGCGTGCTGGCAGCCACGACCTGGTATGGTCCGCGAGCGCCCCGGTGAAGCCGAACGGCCGCTGGAGCCGGCGCCCGGCGGCACCGCCACGACCGTCACCGTGCTGGGGGGCATCCGCCGCGCCGGCCTCCTGCACAACACCGTGCCCTTGCCTCTCGACCAAGGCGTTTTTGCGACAGGGAGCTACCGCCTGCGGCTCGATGAACGGCCGGGGCTGGAAATTACCCAAGCCGGCCGTCGCACATTCGATGAGGATGCGGAATAACCGGGAAAGGAAGGACGGTGGCGCCACGTTCGAACTCTGGACTGATCCGCGTCGCGTGGCGACGGAACGCATGTACTCACATGCGCTGGCGCCGGTCAAGGCCTCCGGGCGATTCAGACCGACGGGATCGCCCGGAGGCCTTCGGCGCCGACACCGAGATTAGCCCCTATTCCAGCCCGCGGTGCTCAGACCACGATCCCGCCGCCGGTCACATCCAGGGTGACGCCCGTAATCCAGGAGCAATGCTGCGAGGCCAGGCAGAGGATGGCGGGGGCGATGTCCTCCGACTCCCCGAGGCGCCCCAAGGGCAGACGGCCGCTACCTGCCCGCGCACCTCTTCCGGCACATGGTGCAGCGGGCTGCGCGCCACCAGCACCGCGCCCGGTGGGACACCGTTGATCCGCACGCCGCGCGGGCCCATCTCGCGGGCGAGGTGGCGCGTGCCCCCCCGGCGCCCCTACTGGTTCTTCTTCTGGTTCGCGATTTGCTCCGCGATCGACTTGTTCATCAAGGGCACGGCGGCGGTGAGCGTGTCGTGCACGTTGAGGTTGTTATTCCACATGTCACCGAACTTGCCGTCCTTCTGCAGGACGCTGATGGCCGCCTGGCCATAGGGGTCGGTGAAGGTGGGCTTGGCATACTGGAAGACGTCGTAGAACGCCTGTTTGTTGGCCGGCGGGCCGGGCTGCTTGAGGATGAGCTGGGCGGCGGCCTTGTTCACCGGCATCCCGTCGACGCCGCCGGTGACATACTGCTCTTCCGCCGGCTGGGAGACGAGGAACTTCATGAACTCCCAGGCCAGGTCGGCAGCCCGGGTCCCCTTCCACATCACCAATCCATCCGTCGGCAGGTTCGTGGAGTTGGATTTCGGGCCGTGCGGGATGAACGTGATGTCGAAGTCGAGTGACTGGTTCTTCTTGTAGCCATTCCAGAAGTAGATGCCGTTGTAGACCATGCCGACCTTGCCGGTCATGCCGAAGGCGTTCGTGCCGAGCTTATTGTCCGACAGCAGCTTGGGCGTCGGCGCCACCTTGTGCTTGTACACCAGATCCAGCCAGTATTGGATGCCGGCGATGGCTTCCGGGGAGTCCATGAGGCTCTTCGTGCCGTCGTCACTGAAGATCTGCCCGCCCTCGCCAAAGATCCAGGGCACCCAGACGTTCTGGTGATTGCGCGTCTCGAAGCCGTACTGTCCGAACACCGAGGGATCGCTGGCCGGCTTGGTGAGCGCCGTGGCGGTGGTGAGGAAGTCGTCCCAGGTCCAGCTCGGGGAGGGATACTTCTGCCCGGCCTGGTCGAAGAGCGCCTTGTTGTACCAGAGGACATAGGGACCGCAGAGCATGGCCAGGCCAATCTGCTTCCCCTGGTACCGATACCCGGCCATCGGGCTCTCGAAGTAGTCGGACGTCTTGTATTGCGCGTCCGTGGCGAGGTAGCTGTCGAGTGCGCTCGTCACCCCGGCGGTAAAGAGCTGGGTGTCGTACGTCTCATCGGACCAGACCACATCGGCGGCATTGCCGCCGGCCGCCTGCACGATGAACTTGTTGTTGTCCCAGTCCCAGGTGCCCTCGGCCGTTACATGCGTGCCGGAGTGCTGCTGCTGGAACTGGCTGGCAAGGCCCTGGTAGACCTTGTCGAAGGCCACGCCCGGGGTGTAAGAGAAGCGGACCTTGCCAGGTGCCGCCGCGGGCGCCGCGGCGGAGGCCGTCACCGTCTGGGTCACGGCGACCGTGACGGTCTGCACCTGGGCGCTCGTCACGACGACCGTCTGGGCGCTAGTTGAGACCGCTGGCGCGGTGCTGGCCTGCGCCACCGTGGCCGGCGGCGGGGCGGTCGCCGCGCCGCCGCAGGCGGAGAGCACGGCCACGCTCCCCGCGGCGCCCAGCGCGGCTTGAATGAAGCGACGACGGCTGACGACGGAA
>JAICXR010000597.1 GCA_025980355.1 Chloroflexota bacterium
GATGTCGCCGCGCCAGCGACGGCGGAAGGAAGGCCGGATCGTCGCTTCCGGCGACTGGCAGGTGAGGCCGCCGTCGACGGCCAGGACGGTGCCGGTCACAAATGCCGCTTCATCCGACGCCAGGTAGAGGGCGGCGAAAGCGACATCCTGGGGCCGTCCCCAACGGCCGACCAGATAGGGGTCGCGGCTGCCGAGCGCCTCCGCCTCGTCCGCCAGCAGGCGCGCCTCCGTCTGCTCGTTCACGATCAGCCCCGGGCAGATCGCGTTGACCCGGATCCCCTTCAGGCCGTAATCAATGGCCAGGTTGCGCGTCAGGCCAATGACGCCGCTCTTGGCGGCACTGTACGCGGCAAAACCGGGGTTGGAAATCAGGCCGTTGGCGGAGGAAATATTGACGATGGCGCCGCCCCCGGCCTTGCGCATTTCCGGGATGCAGTGTTTGGCGCCGAGGTAGACCGACTTCAAAGTGACGGCGATGGAACGGTCCCAGTCTTCCTCATCCAGGTCGACCGCCGGTACCGCTCGCGTCCAGGCGGCGCTATTGACGAGGATGTCCAACCGGCCATACTGCCCGACCGTCCGTTCGACGACCGTTCGCCAGTCGGTGCCGCTGGAGGCATCGCCCTGCACCACCAGGGCTTCGCCACCGGCCGCCCGAATTGCGGCCGCCGTTTCTTCGGCGGCGCCCGTCTTCACGTCGACCAGCGCCACCCGAGCCCCCTCCTGGGCGAACAACTGCGGGATTGCTCGCCCGATGCCGGGGCCGGCGCCGGTGATCACGGCGACCTTTCCATAGAGTCGTGCCATGAAACTCCCCTGGCTACCTCGGCCGAATAGGGCACGAGCCGGGCCTAAGTATGCCACCCGAATGCTATACTCTCGCACCATTCGGCGCGCCGCCCGCATGCTCGAGCGAGAAGGGGGCGCAGGACCCGTCAAGGAGGAGGTCCGCTCCCATGGCCACCGTGAAGACCGGCATCATCGGCTGTGGGGGCATCGCGCGGCGGCACGCCGACGCCTATGCCACCCTCCCTCAGGCGACGTTGGTCGCCGTCTGTGACGCGGTACCGGAGCGTGCCCGGCAGTTCGCCGAACAATATGGGGCGACGGCGTTCGCTGACCCGGCGACGATGCTGGGCGAGTCCGGCGTGCAGGCGGTATCGATCTGCACGCCGCATCCGTTGCATCCATCGTTACTGGTGCTGGCGGCGGAGCACGGCGTCCACGCGATCACAGAGAAGCCGATGGGCATCACCCTGGCCGAGTGCGACCGCGCCATTGCCGCCGCCCGGCAGGCGGGGACAAAGCAGGCGGTCATATTCCAGCGTCGCTTCTGGCCGGCCGCGTTGCGCCTGCGTGCCGCCATCGACGCCGGCAAGCTCGGCACGCCGGTCCTCGGCAGTTGCACCGTGCGCTTCTCGCGCCCGCCCGAGTACTACGCCCGTGACGCCTGGCGGGGCAAGTGGTCGAGCGAGGGCGGCGGCGTCCTGGTCAACCAGGCGGTCCACGCCATCGACATGTTCCAGTGGTATCTGGGACCGATCGCCAGCCTGAGCGGCCGCTGGGGCAACCTGACCCACACCTACATCGAAGTGGAAGATACGGCAATTGCCTCGGTACGGTTCCGGAACGGCGCCCTCGGCACGATCGAGGCCAGCGTCTCCCC
>JAICXR010000487.1 GCA_025980355.1 Chloroflexota bacterium
CCCCTCTCCATGCAGGCGGAGGCGATGGCGCTCGCCTACAACCGCGACCTCTTCCGCAAAGTCGGCCTTCCGGAGCCGCCCACCAAGTGGGGCGATCCGAGCTGGACCTGGGAGACGTTCGTGGACGCCGCCCGCAAGCTGACCGTGGCGGGCGCCAACAACACCACGCTCACCCAGAGCGGCGTCGGCACCCTCGCCTACGACGTCCACCTGCCGGTGCTCTGGCAGGGCAACTGGGTAGCGCCGCGCCTCGATCAGGCGACCTGCGACAGCGAGGCGATGGTCCAGACCTACACCAGCTACTTCGACCTCGCCAAGCAGTACAAGGTGATGCCCGGTTTCTACGGCCTCACCGGGCCGTCCGGGACGAAGGGCTTTCTCAGCGGCATGGTGGGGATGACGACCGTCGGCGGGTGGGAGTTCGCCACCTTTCGCGACGCGAAGGTCAGTTGGGGCTTCGCGCCCTGGCCGAAGGCAGTGCGCTCCACCTACGCCTACAACCCGGAAGAAGGCAACATCGCCAAGACCTCCCGCTACGTCGACGCCACGTGGACCTTCCTGAAGTGGATGGACAACGGCTCCAACTACGCCACCACCTTCGGCTTCATGCCGGTGGTCGTCGCCGACGCCGTCAAGTGGGCCCAGGATTACTACTCCGGCCAGCCCGATGTCCGTCCGCAGGTGCTCACGGATGCCCTCGCGACCGCCCAGCCGACGGACCCCATCTTCCTGCTCCCGGGCGCCGACGATTTCGTGCGGACGACGATCGAGCCGGCGTTGTCCAAGCAGATCCCGGGCGGCGCCGACATCCGCACCACCTTGCAGAGCATCAAGGGCCCCCTCCAGGCACTCGTGACCAAGTGCGCCTGCTCGGGCACCGCGCCAACATACTGACGCTGGCGCGCCTACGGCTCCCGTCCGATCAGCCGCCGGCGACGCGCCCGCGCCTGCACGTAACCGGCCAGGTGCTCCTTCGCCCGGGCCCGGGTCCGCATCGCGGCCTGTGACGGAACAAGCCCGCGCCGTCTCCGCCTGGGACGCTAATCACGCGCCCGTTCGTTCCAGCACCCGCGCCGCTTGGTAGAGGTCGCTTGCCACCTGCAGATTCATCCAGAACTCGGGTGAGGTGTGCAAGAGACGCGCCAGGCGCAAGGCGGTGTCCGCGGACACGCCGCGCCGGCCATGGATCACCTCATTGAGGCGGTTCAGCGGAACTCCCATCCGCCTTGCCGCCTCCACCTGCGTAATAGCCAGGGGGCGGAGAAACTCATCTAGTAGGATTTCACCAGGAGGTGTAGGTGGTCGGTTCGTCGGAATCATCGTGTCCCTCAGTGGTAGTCCTCACAGACGACATCATGCGCGTTGCCGCCTTCGAAGCGGAAAGTGATGCGGTACTGGTCATTGACCCGAATGCTGTACCGCCCCGCCAGATCCCCATGCAGCGCCTCCAGCCGGTTGCCGGGCGGCGAGCGAAGGTCGCCAAGAACCGTTGCGGCATTCAGCATGTCGAGCTTCCTATGTATGACCTTCCAGATGGGCTGCGGAAAGCGCCGAGCGAAACGACTCGGCACGCCATTGAACACGTCAGCCGTGCCCGCATCACCGAACGAGCGTATCACTGATGTATATTACGCGGCTACCGGTGGACCATCAAACTCCGCACCATCTCGGCCATCCATCGCTATTGTAAGTTACCCACAGGCGTACTAACTTATGCTGGCCGAGTGGCTGGACCGTCCTGTCTAACTGCGATCACCAGTCCGCGCCCTTTCCAGGTCCCGCGACGCTACGCACAGATCGCGCGCCGTCTGCTGGTCGCAGGCGCGGCGCGCTTTAGCGTACTTGGTAATCTGAGCCTGCCCGTAAACGGGCTGGTGAACGGCCCGGCGTGACACCGACGCGCCTACGGCTCCCGTCCGATCAGCCGCCGGCGACGTTCCCGCGCCTGCACGTAGCCGGCGTCCAGGCGCTCGGGCGTCACCCGGCTGACGTTCTGGCCGCCGGGATGGGCCAGGCAGGCCGCCTCGTCCAGCTCGATGCCCAGGCCGGGCGCCGTCGGCACGGCGATGTGGCTGTCCACGACCTTGAGCTCGGTCGCCACCGCGTAGCGTTGCGGCACGTCGCTCGCCAGGTGCTCCAGGATCAGGAAGTTGGGGATCGCGGCGCAGAGGTGGACGGCTGCCGCCTCCGCCACCGGGCCGTTGGAGCCGTCGTGCGGCGCCACCTGGATGTGGTGCGCCTCGGCCTGGGCCGCGATCTTCCTCATCTGCAGCAGCCCCCCGGCGCGCCCGGTGTCGGGGTGGATCACGTCGACGATGTCCCGCTCGATCAGGGTGCGGAAGCCGTAGATCGTGGCGTTGCGCTCGCCGGCCGAGACCGGCACGTTGACGGCATCGGCGACCCGTTCCATGGCGTCCTCGTTCTCCGGCGCCACCGGGTCCTCGTAGAAGAGGATGTCGTACTCCTCCAGCTCCTGGCCGACCCGGATGGCGTCCGGCACGGTGAACCAGGGCGGGCCGTGGACGTCGACGCACACGTCCACGTCGTCCCCCACCGCCCGGCGCACCGTGCGCACCGCCGGCACCGGATTCTGGGGGCCGCCGCACTTCAGCGCGGTGTACCCCTTGGCCACCAGGGCCCGGGCGGCTTCCGCCGTGCCGGCGTGGCCGTAGACGCGGACGCTGTCGCGCACCCG
>JAICXR010000438.1 GCA_025980355.1 Chloroflexota bacterium
TAGCGCGGCCCCGGCTCCAACTCGATCACCGTCACGTCCAGCGTGCCGCCGCCGAAGTCGAAGACGAGCACGCGCCGGGGTCCGCTGATCGTCGCGGCGTAGGAGAGGGCGGCGCCGACCGGTTCGTAGAGCAGCTCGGCGTCCGGTAAGCCGGCGAGCGCGCACGCGGTCAGCAAGCGCGCCTCCGCCAGGGCGTCCGCTTCCGGGTCGGCGGCGTAGTGGACGGGTCGGCCCAGCACCGCACGCTCGACGGGCTGGCCGGTGCTGCGCTCGATCCGCTCGCGAATCTCGGTGAGCAGCTCCGCCACCAACTCTTCCAGCGTGTAGCCCTTGCCGTAGACGCCGGTGCCGCGAAAGCTGCTGTTCGGCAGCTCCATCTTCAGCGACTTGAACAGCCGGCCCGGCTCATTCTCGTCGACCAGCACGAAGATATCGGTGTAGACCCGGCCGATCTCGGCAAAGACGTTCTCGATGACGGCGACCTGCTCGCGCTTCAGCTTGACGACGTGCCCGACGTTGCCGCTGTTGAAGCGATTGAGGGCCTCCTGCCCCGCGACGCGACTACCGTCGCGGGCCAGGTAGAGGAGGGACCGCATCACCGTGGAATCGCGGGCCGCCGGATCCAGCGGCAAGAGCTGGCTTTGCTGGCCATCGTAGACCGCCGCGCTGGAATTTGAGGTGCCGAAATCGATGCCGACGCGCACGGGCGCTTCACCTTTCCTGAGGGGCGCGCTCATCCCGCGACGGCGGAAGGCGCGTCCCGAAATAGGGGGGGCGCTTGTTATACCAGATTTGACGGCGACAGGATGGTCGCCGGCCGAATTCTTCACCTGGGATAGCACCAACGGGCCGTTCATAGGTTCGATTCGTTGCCGCCCCTGATGGCGCATGTCCGGAGCGCGGGCGTCCCGCCCGCCCCGGTCGACATCGGCGGCACCGGGCAGTCTCGCCGGTCGGTCCGACTGTTCGACCGGCCATGGGGCGGGCGGGACGCCCGCGCTCCGGCCGGGATGCTCGCCGCTCGCCCTCTTGCAAGACTTTGCGGCACGCTACCCGTTGATCTACAATCTTGACAAACCACCGGTGCGACTCCATGATGGAGCGAAGAGGGCGGCGACCGAGCTGAATTCTTCACCAGCAATCGGGGTTTCTCCGCCTTCTCGTCAAGAAAGGATCTCCCATGCCCCCTGCGTTCCAACCTTCCGGTGGGCGGTTCAGCCGGCGGCGCGTCCTCTCCGGCATGCTGCCGGTCGCGGCACTGGCCTTACTCAGCGCTTGCGGCGGCAGCGCCGCCGGCAACGCCGCGACCGGCACGGTATCCGCCGGCTCCGCGACGACGTCCAGTGGCGCTCCGTCCGTGGCGGCTTCCACGGTCAGCAGTGCCACGGTCGCCGCGACGGCGAGTAGCGCCAGCACCAGCGCGGCCGCACCCGCGGTGAGCACCACGACCAGCGCGGCGATAAGCGCGACGGCGACGAGTAGCGCGGCGGCGCCGGCCACGGCCGTATCCCGAGCGGCCAACTCCCTGGTGGTCTGGATGTCGGCGGCGGCCTTCTCGCTGACCGACGGCATCGGGGCCGACCTGATGAAGCCCTTTCTCGCCCAGCATCCCGGCCTGACACTCCAGGCCAGCATCGAGAGCAGCCTCGACAAGTTCAAGACGCAGGTGGCGGGCGGGACGCCGCCAGACCTGTTCCACACCCAGGGCTACGTGCAGACGACCTGGGGCGTGACCGGGATCGTCGAGCCCCTCGACCAGTACATCGCCCGGTCGAAGAACGTGAAGCCGACGGATATCTGGAAGTTCAAACTCGACGAACTGACCTGGCAGGGGAAGACCTACGCCCTCCCCTACAGCATCGACAGCCGCGTCATCTGGGCCAACGACGACCTCTACAATCGCGCCGGCCTGGACGTGCAGAAGCTGCCCGCGACCTGGGCCGACATGCAAACGGCGGTCACGAAGACGGTCGTGCTGCAAGGCGGCACGAACCTCCAGCAGCTGGGCTGGGACCCGTTCGGTGGCTCCGGTGGCCGGCTCACCTTCCTCGTGCCGTTCTGGCAGCAGGGCGGCGACTTCGCCCCCGGCGACGGGAGCAAGGTCGACATCGCCAACGATATGGGCGTGACGGCCCTGGACTGGACGTCCAAGATGTACGACTTGCAGGGGGGCTACGACGCGGTGACCGCCTTTGGCAAGGCGCAGGCCGGGGGCGACGGCATCAAGCTCTTCTACACCAGCCACACGGCCCACCTCTACGGCACGATCGCCACCAAGGCCGAGTTCCTCACCAAGGTGCCCAACTTGCAGTACCACATCGGGCAGTATCCCCTCCCGCCCAACGGCAAATTGGCGACCTACTCCGGCGCCTGGGCGTTGTGCATCGGCACGGGAGCGAAGAATGCCGACGGCGCCTTCGCGCTGATCGACTATTTCTACCAGCCGGATGTCCAGACCAAGTGGGCCATCGCCCAACTGCGCGTGCCGCCCAGCCCGTCCGTGGCCCAGAGCGTGAACTACACCCAGAACGACCCGCTGCTCAAATTGACGGTGGACGCCATGCCCTACGCTCGCTTCGTGCCCAGCGTTCCCGGCGGGGAGCAGATCCTGCCGATCCTGGACAAGGCGGTCCTCACCGTGCTGCAGAAGAAGGCCACCTCCCACGAGAGCCTGCAGAACGCGCAGCAACTCTGCCAGGTCGAGATCGACAAGTACCGAAAGTAGCGCCGCAATCGAGCGTGGGGAGACGGCGGACTGCGTCGCCGGTCGCCGGGGAGGGGACGAACAGCTATGGACGAGCCGCTGGCCGGCACCGCGTCGCTGCGGCCGGAGTGGCGCGCCACATTCCGCGATCGCTACGCCCAGCAGCACGAGCAGACGCGGACCTGGATGGAGGGCGCGCTGGCCGAACTGGCGCGCCAACGTGATCGCCAGCGCCGCCGCGATGCCGGCTGGCTGGACGAGCAGCGGGTAACACTGGCCCAGCTCACGGGGGCGAACCAGGTGCCGGCGGACGTCACCGGTATCTCGTCACTCCTTTTGGCGAACGGCGACAGCGCCTATGTCCTGCAGACAGCGTCGGGCCCGTACTTCGGCGGGCGGGTCTGGGAGCCGGAGCGGGGCGCGCCGCGGGCGGTGGTGCTGCTCGCCCGGGCGGA
>JAICXR010000166.1 GCA_025980355.1 Chloroflexota bacterium
ATCGCGGCATCCGCCGCCATGCCGTCGCGGATCAGGTGGGCGGCCAGGACGGTGCCGGTGCGCCCCTGCCCCATCCGGCAGTGGACGGCAACCGGCCGGCCCAGCGCACGCTGCCAGTCGATGAAGCTCAGCGCCTGCTGCAACTGGAGCGGCGTCGGCGAGGACATGTCGTCCACCGGCAGGTGGAGGTAGCTCAACTCCGTTCGCCGGACCGCGGCGGCGTCCAATGCCGTCTCGGTGAGCGAGAGGATGCTGCGGATGCCCTCGGCGCGGAGCCAGGCCAGGTCGGTATCCAGTCGCCCAGGCTGCTCACGGTCAGTCGACGCGCCGTTCGCGCCCCGGCCGCTCTGGGCTGCATCCGGCCCGCCCGGGCGGCCGCAGCCGGCGAGTTCGTTCGCAATGAGCCAGTAGAATCCATGGACTGCCATGCCGTGCCTCCCAGGTGCATCCTGAAGCATGGTGGCAGCTATCTCCCCGCCGGGCACCGGCAATTTCGGCAGGTACGGCCTGGCCATTCGCCATGCCCTCGCCGCTTCCCCAGGTCATCCCCCGGCCAAGACCGCTTCGCGGATGGCGGCCAGCACGAGGTCTGCTTCGCCGGGTTGCAGCGTCTGGGGGTTGAGGGCGATGGCGTCGGCTCCGGCGACGCTGACGGCGATGCGCGGGTCTCGCTCCCATAACCGCTTGACGAGCGTGTCGCGCGTCAGCGGCGCGTTGGGTCCCAGGTGGACGATCGCGCGGCCATGGGGCTGGCCGGCCTCGCTCGGATAGCGGCGCTCCGCCGCCACGCCCGGGAGGTCGGCCAGCCCCGCGAGCCAGCACTGGACGGTCGCCTCGTAGGCGGCCAGCAGCGCCGGCTCATCCTGGGCGAGCGACCATTCCACCGCCGCCAGAGTGCCGGCCAGTTCCTCCTTGCCGACCTTCATCGGCCGGCCGATGGCGTGGTTGGGGTTGCCGTTGGCCCGGCAACCATCGATGATCGCCTGCCGGCCTAGCACCAGGCCGGTCGACTGCGGGCCGCGCAGCCCTTTGCCGCCGCTGAAGATGGCGGCGTCCGCGCCCATCTCTGTGGTGAAGCGCCAGAGGTTGGCGAGCGGCGGGATCTGCGCGGCGGCATCGACAAGGACCGGGATCGCCTTTTCCCGGGCGATCGGCACGACCTCGTTCAGCGGCAGGGCGCCCGCAGTGTAGTGGCTTCCGGCGAACCAGAGGATACAGGCGGTCCGCTCCGTGCAGGCGTCCCGCAGGTCCTGCGCGGTCCCCTCGATCTCGCGCAGACGGGCGCCGGTGAGGCAGGCCGCATATTGATAGCCATTGCGCTGGCTGCGCCAGGTGATGACCTCCCGGGGCCGTCCGTCAAGATAGGGGAAGGCGGTCAGTAAGGCCGGATCGGTGCCGGCGATGCATGCGGCGACGGCCAGGGTGATGCCCGCCGCGGCGCCCGACGAGACGTAGCAGGCTTCATTCCGGGTTAGGCCGGCGATGCGCTCGCCGACCCGGCGCTGTAGTTCGTGCAGATCGACGAATGAGTCGGCGGCGGCGCTCATCGCCGCCACCACCGCCGGCGGCATCACCGAGCCGCCCAGTTTCGTCAACGTCGCCGCCGCGTTGATGACGCGACGAACGCCGAGCCTGGCATAGGTATCAGTCACTCTCTTCTCCGCTTCCTTCTGGCACGACGATTGCTTTATTCATCGCCATGCGCTCGTTTCCGATGAGCATATGCTACTGTGGCAGAGCGTAGCGCGGTTGCACGGGCGGTGCTCATCGCTGGTTGGTCGGAGCTTGCCGATGGGCGCCAGTCGGACTGCCGGAGCGTGGGCAGCGGGAGGAACAGCAGGGATGGACCAACAAGAGACCGTGCAGCAAACGACCGCGGAGATCCAGCAGGACTGGGAAGTCCTCGGTTCCGACGGCCAGAAAATCGGTGACGTCAATGAGGTGCACACGAACTACATCTGGGTGCAAAAGGGACTGCTGTTCCCCACCGACATGTACATCCCCGTCACCGCCTTCGCCCGTACTGAGCCGGGTCGCGTGCACCTGAACATGACGGCAGCGGAGGTCATTGCCGCCGGCTGGCACACCCTCCCCGAAGCGATCACGGCCAGCGCCCCGCTGCCGGGGACGGTGGCGACGCCCGAGGTAGAGGCGGCGAAGTAGCCGGAGGTGGTGCCGCCCTGGCAGCGTGTATGTTGAGCCGAACCACGGTCCGGCGCCGTCGTCCCGCCCGCCGTCCGGTCTGGTGTTCAAGCCGGCAGCGGCAGTTGCCGGTAGACCGGCAGGTGCTCGCCACCCGGCTGGCGTTCCTCCGGCGCAATGAACTGTCCCAGCCTTGGCGCCGGTCGATGGTCGCCGGCCAGGCCGTAGCGCACTTTCAGGTCCGAGACCCGTTTGCTCAGGCCGGCGGCGTAGGCAGTGGGGGCGTAGCGCTGTCTAGTCTCTTCCCCGCTCGCGCCGAAGACGCGTTCGTAGTCCGGCAGTATCCGTGGAAAATGCCGCTGGAGGGCCTGCAGGAACCAGTCGCGCACCACCGGCTCGAAGTGGAGCGTGCCCGACCAGAGCCACTGGGCGCCGTTGTCGGCGGCGGCGCGCACCACCGCCTCTAACGCCGGGAGCGAATCGGTGAGCCGGGGCAGGACCGGTGCGAGGGCGAGGCCGCACGGGACGCCCGCGCCGGCCAGACGGCGCAGAGCCTCCAACCGCTTCGCGGGCGGCGGTGTGCCCGGCTCAAAGGCCCGCCAGATCGCCTGGTCCAGGCTGATCAGGCTGACGTTGACGCCGCATCCGGCCCGTCGGGCCAGCTCCAGGAGGAGATCGGTGTCCCGGACGACCAGCGTGCCCTTCGTGATGATATTTGCGGGGTTTGCCGCCTCGGCCAGCACCGCCAAGCAGGAGCGGGTGAGCCGGTAGCGCCCCTCGATCGGCTGGTAGGGGTCGGTCGCCGTGCCGATCGCCACCGCCGGGCGCGACCACCCCGGTCGGCGCAGCTCGCGACGCAACACCTCCGGCAGGTTGACCTTGGCAAAGATGACGCTGTCGAAGTCGCTGCCGGCGTTGAGGCCCATGAACGCGTGCGTCGTGCGGGCATAGCAGTAGCTGCAGCGGTGCCGGCAGCCGCGGTAGGGGTTGAGCGACCAATCGAAGGGCATACCCTGGACGCGGTTAAGGGCGCTCTTGCACTGGGACTCCACGTAGCGCACGGTTACCATGCCGACAGTATAGAACAAAAGTTCGGACTATGCAACGACTGCGGCGACACACGCGGCGTTTCCGCCTTGCCTCACCTGAGGTCTTGCCAGTAGTCCTGATAGAGCGTCAGGGACTCTAGTTGGTAGCCGGGACCCGGGAAGAACTCGCTGACGCGATAGCGGCCGAGCAGGAGCGCGTGGCGGGCGTCGCGCGCTTGCACCTCGGTCGCCAGGAGCAGGCTGCCATCCGTCAGAAGGATGGCGGGCTGGTCAGGGAAGGTCGACCACCAGGGGCGCAGCATGCGGGGGCTGAGCGCCGCGTCGGATTGCGATCGGATGCGGAACGTCATGCGCCAATGCACCGCCTCCATGACGCCCCTCCCCCAGCGCGGTGGGACCGCGACACGCCGTATCCAATTGCAGTGTACTGGCACTGTTCGTGATTGGAGGGCCGCAGGCCGCGGTCTGCGGCCCGATCCCCTATTCGCCTTCTGAGGTGTGCGTCCCCAATGCCCCTTCCGTGGCCATCGCGTGGATCGTCGCCCCGTTCGTCGTGGTCGCCGCCAGGGCCGCGGCGCTGTCGCCGTTCAGGGCGGCTTCGAAGGCGGCCATTGCCGCCACGGTGCGAGGGCGGGCCCAGCCGCGTCGGACCAGGATGCCGCCAAGGTCGTCCACGAGGCTGTACACGACCGGCGCGAAGACGAGGGTGAGCAACGTCGACGTGATCAGGCCGCCGATCAGGACCGTCGCCATCGGCGAACGGTCCTCCGAACCGGCGCCGATCTTGACGGCGAGCGGCGTCATGGCGAACACCAGGGTGCCGGTCGTCATCAGGAGCGGGCGCACCCGGGTGCGCCCCGCCTCGATCAGGGCGGCGTTGCGCTCCAGGCCGCGTCGGCGCAGGGTGTTGGTGTAGTCCACCAGCAGGATGGCGTTCTTGGCGACCAGGCCCATCAGCATGATGAGACCCATGAAGGAGTAGAGGTTGAGCGTGTTGCCGGTGATCACCAGCGCGCCGAGCGCCCCGACGGTGACCAGCGGCAGGCTGAGCAGGACGGCCAGCGGGTAGAGCAGCGACTCGTAGAGGGCCGCCGACAGCATGTAGACCAGCAAGACGGAGAGGGCGAAGGCGGCCTCCAGCGGGGCAAAGACCTGGGCCTGCTGCTGGGAGGCGCCGCCCATGACGAAGGTGTAGTCGGGCGGCAGGGGAACCTGCTGCCGGATCGCCTGCTCAATGCTCTGCGTCGCCTGGCCGAGCGGGACGCCGGCCAGGTTGGCGCTGACCGAGACTTCCAACTCCCGGTTCTGGTCGCTCAACTGTGCCGGCTCGGTTGTCTGGATCACCTGGGCGACCTGGTCGAGGCGGATGGGCGTGCCCGTCGGGTTCGACAATGTCAGTTGGGAGAGCGCCTGGGGCGTCATCGTCGGGCCGCCGGGGATGGTGACCACTATAGGGATCTGGATGGTGCTGCCGGTGGGCTGGAGCTGGCCGACGGTCGACCCGGCGATGGCGGTTTGCACGGCGCTGCCGATCTGCTGGGGGGTGATGCCCAGGTTGGCCGCCGCAGCACGATTGATCTGGATCCCCAACTCCGGTGCCGACTGGGTCGAACCGTTCCGGACTTGCACGACGCCCGGCACCTTCTGCATGACGGCCGTGACCTGAGCGCCGAGCTGATCCAGCGTGTTGATATCGGGACCCTGGATCACCACACTGACATTCTGGCCGCCGCCGCCGATCCGCAGGGAGCTTGGCAGCGACGTGACGATGTTGGCGTCGGGGAACTGCCGCGACAGGGCGCGGACCTGCGCCAAATAGGTAGTGATGGCCGGCCGCTGACCGACCGGCAGGAGATCCACGGAGATGCTGCCGCTCCCGGTCGTCGCGCCGCCACCGAAACCGCCACGTCCGCCGGCGCTGGAGTAGGTTTGCACAACGCCGGGCAACTGGCGGATCTGTTCATCGACCTGGTCGACGACCACAATGGAGCGTGCCAGCGGCGTCCCGTTCGGGAACTGCACGTTCACCTGGAACTGGGAGTTATCTTCTTGCGGCGTAAACTCGGTGGGCAGCCAACCCAGCGGGACAAAGGCGATGCTGACCGCGAGGGCAGCGACGCCGACGAGGATGACGACCGGTCGATGGCGAAGGCCGCGCGTCAGGAGCCGGCTGTAGCCGTCGCGCAGCCTGTGGAAGCCCCGCTCCCAGACCCGCGAGAAGCGGGTCAGCGGCGTCCCGCCATGGCCTGCCGCCAGGGCATCGTCATCAAGCGGTTCCTTGAGCCAGCGCGATGCCAGCAGCGGCGTCAGCGTAAAGCCGACGAAGAGCGAAAAGAGGGTGGCGGCGACGATGGTGAGGGCGAACTCCCGGAAGAGTTGGCCGACAAAGCCGTTGGTGAAGGCGATCGGCATGTAGACCACGACGTCGGTCAGGGTGATGCACACGGCGGCGAGGGCGATCTCGTGGCGTCCGTCGAGCGCCGCCCGGATCGGGTTCTTGCCCATCGCCAGGTGCCGGTTGATATTTTCCAGCACCACCACCGAGTCGTCCACCAGGATGCCGGTGAGCAACGAGAGGGCGAGTAGCGAGATCAGGTCAAGACTGAAACCCAGGAAGTACATCACGATGAAGGTGGCGGTCAACGAGGTGGGGATCGCCAGTACGACGATGAACATGTTGCGGATGCGATGCAGGAACAGCAGCAAGACGATCGCCGGGAGGATCATCGCCAGCGCCAGGTCGTTTTCGACGGCCTGCAACGACTGATTGATGTACACCGTCTGGTCGTTGATGATCGCCGTCTTCAGGCCGGGCGGCATCGACGGCGCGAGCTGGGCGAGTTTGGCCTTGACGGCCTTGTCCACGGCGACGACGTTGGCGCCGCTCTGGGCGGTGATCACCAGGCCGACGGTATCCTGGCCGTTCAGGTGCGTCTGCTGATCGACTGGCGCGTAGCCCTGGGTGACAGTCGCGACCTCGCCGAGGGTCACCGGATTGCCGCCGGGACTGGCGACCACAAGGCCCTTGAGCTCACTCACGGACTGGAAATAGGCGTCCGTACGGACGTCGAGGATCCGACCGCCTTCCGTCGTCGTGCCGCCCGGGATACTCACATTTTGCTGGCCGAGCGCCTGGTTGATTTGCGTGAGCGAGACGCCGTAGGACGCCAGTGCCGTTGGGTTGATCGTCACGTTCACCTGCGGGATCAGGCCACCCTGCACCTGCACCGCGGCGACGCCGGCAACCTGCTGCAAGGCCGGCGCAAGCTGATTGGTGGCGGTGTCGTAGAGCGCCCCTTGCGTTCCACCGGTGATGGCGAGGTTCATGATCGGAGAAGAGTTCGGGTCGGCCTTGAAGATCGTCGGCGTGCCGACCGTGCTGGGCAGGCGACCGATGATCCGGTTGATGGAAGCCGACACATCGTTGGCGGCGGTGTTCACGTCGGTCCCCTGCACGAAGGCGAGGGAGACGCGCGAGGAGCCGGTCGACGAGTTGCCGCTCATTTGCTGGACGCCCGCGATGCCGGAGAGGGCATTCTCCACCGGCAGCGTGACCTGATTCTCCACCTGCTCCGGACTTGCCCCCGGATAGCTGATGCTCACGGCGACGAACGTGGAGCTGGTGGTGGGCAGCTCCTGCACCGGCAGGAAGCGATAGGAGATGATCCCCATTAGCACTAGGGCGAGGATGATCATGATCATGGTGATCGGTCGGCGGATCGCCAGGCGGGTGGGACTCATACTGCTCTCCATTCGGGCTCACGCCAACAAGGGGAAGAGGGGGCCGAGCCGGCGTCGCTCCCGCCCTCCACTGAGACCGACGACCTAGGGTGTCGCCGTGGCCGCCCCGCCCTGGCCGCTCCGTTCGGAGCTGGTACTCGTGCCGCCGGCCCCCGTCGGGCCGGGGCGGCCGCGTCCGGCGCCGGCCGCCCCCGGTGTCCCTCCGGCGCGCGGTGTCCCACCGCCGGTGCGCGTGCCGCCCGCGCCCGGCGTCCCGCTGGCCCCTGGTGTACCTGGCCGGCCACCGCCCGCTGCACC
>JAICXR010000424.1 GCA_025980355.1 Chloroflexota bacterium
CCCGCCGCTACCAGCGCTTCCAGATCCTCCGCCACGATGCGGGAGGAGAGCAAGAGCGCGGGACCGCGAACCAGGCCCGCGGCGAGCGTCAGCCAGAGCAGGTCGTCGCCGGAAAGCCGACCTTCCTCCTGGGTGTCGTGCAAGACGAACCCTTCCACGGCCAACCCGGCGGTCGCCCGCAGGCCGTCGAACGGCAGATGCTGGTCCAGCAAGGCCAGGAGCCCCGGACGGCGGGATGAGAAGCAAGCCGCCAGGGCAGCGCCCGGCTGCACCGCCACCGCGTCCATGCCCGCAGTCTGCCAGCGATCCAGGTCTGCCGGCGTGATCGGCCGCTGCGCCACCGCGATGCCACAGAGCGGCGAAGCGCGACCCTCCGCCGCACCGGCGGTCGGAACGGACTCCGCCGAGACCGGGATGAACACGGCATCCGCACCCGACGCCCGCGCCGCCTGGATGGAGGCGTCTGCAGCCACAGGGAGCGCCGCGACCAGCGCCAGCGCCGGCCGCCGGGTGGGACCCGACCGAGGCCGGCCGAAGCCGATCGCACCCGGCTCCTCCCGGCCGACCCGCCGGAGCAATTCCAGCAGTCGGCTTGTGCCGTCCACGTGGGAAGAATCGTCAGCCATGCCGTCTCCGCTCTCCAATACTGCGGCCCTCACCCTGACTCGCTGAGGCTCGCCTCCCCACTCCCCTGGGCAGAGGGCCGGGATGAGGGCGTCCTGCGGTCAGCGTTTTCGCCTTTCGAGTTGGGCGAACACCTCCATCGGCGTCACGTCGCAGGCCGCCAGGGCCACCAGCGAATGGAACCAGAGGTCCGCCACCTCGCTGGAGGTGCGCTCGGCCACGCCGTTCTTAGTCGCGATGATCACCTCCGCCGCCTCTTCGCCGATCTTCTTCCCTATTTTATCAATCCCTTCGCGAAATAAGTAGGCGACATAAGACCCCTCCGGCATCGTCGCCGCCCGTTCTCGAATCGTCTGCCAGACCTCCAGCATGACACCGGCCTGGCTCGCCAGGGCCGGCGGCGAAGGCGCTGGCGCGCCCCCGGCGTCGGTCAGCGTCGTGAAGAAGCAGGAGCGCGCGCCGGTATGGCAGGCCGGGCCGGAGGTCTCGACCATGTAGAGCAAGGCGTCGCCGTCGCAGTCCAGCCGGATTTCCTGCACGGCGAACGCGATGCCGGATGTCTCCCCGCGTTCCCAGATCTCTTGTCGGCTGCGGCTGTAAAAGTGCGCCCGCCCGGTCTGCCGGGTCAATCCCAGCGCCTCGGCATTGGCGTAGGCCAGTTGGAGCACCTCGCCGGTCACCGCGTGCTGCATCACCACCGGCAAGAGGCCGTTCTCCGGCCAGCGCACCTCGGGCAACGCGACGTTTTCTACCTTCTCGGAGACCGTCATGGTCATTCTGCACCATCCAGGCGCACCGCGACACCCCGGGCGTGCAGGTACCGCTTGACGTCCGGCACCGTCATCTCGCCATAGTGGAAGACGCCCGCGGCCAGGGCGGCGTCCGCCCTGCCCTCGGTGAGGACGCCGTAGAAATCCGCCAGCTTGCCGGCGCCGCCGCTGGCGACGACGGGCACCGGCACGGCCTCGGCGATCATCCGCGTCAGCCGGAGCTCGTAGCCGGCCTTGGTGCCGTCGGCGTCGATGCTGTTGACGACGATCTCGCCGGCACCCAGCTCCACGCCGCGGCGGGCCCAGGCGAGTGCCTCCATACCGGTGGGTCGCCGGCCGCCGTGGGTGACGACTTCGTACTCGGTCCCGTTCCAGCGCACATCCATCGACAGCACGATGCACTGGCTGCCGAACCGGCGGGCGCTCTCCCGAATCAACTCCGGGTCAGCCACGGCGTGGGTGTTGAGCGAGACCTTATCGGCGCCGGCGCGCAGCATGCGCTTCACGTCCTCCGGCGACTTCAGCCCGCCGCCGACGGTGAGGGGGATGAACAATTGGGCAGCGCAGCGTTCCACCACGTCCACGATCAGGCCGCGCTCCTCGGCCGACGCGGTGATGTCGTAGAAGACCAGCTCGTCCGCCCCCTGCTCGTTGTACGCCGCCGCCAGTTCGACCGGATCGCCCACCTCCCGGTCGGCGGAAAACTTGACGCCGCGAATCACCTTGCCCCGCGCCACGTCCAGGCAGACGACGATCCGCGACGTCAGCACGCTGCGGCCTCCGTAGCTTCCGCCGCCGCCAGGGCCTCCGCGAAGGTGAACGCGCCGTCGTACAGCGCCCGCCCGACGACGACCCCTTCCGCACCCAGGGCGCGCAGCCGGGCGATCTGGGCGGCGGTGGCCACGCCGCCCGAAGCGATGACGGGCACGCCGACGCCCTGGATGAACGTCTGCAGCCCTGCGAAGTTCGGGGACGTCATGGTCCCGTCGCGTTCGATATCGGTGGCGATGATGCGCCGAATGCCGCGGGCAACCATTTGCCGGCCGAAGGCCAACGCCTCCCGGTCGGTCGTCTGCAACCAGCCCCGCGTGGCGACCTTGCCGGCACGCACGTCGAGCCCCAGCACGATGCGGTCGTCCCAGCGTGCACAGGCTTCCGTCACTAGTTCCGGCTCCTCGACGGCGACGGTGCCCAACACCACCCGTCGCACGCCGGAATCCAGCAGCGCCGCGATCTGATCGAGCGTGCGGACGCCGCCGCTGACCTCTACCTTCGAGTGACAGGCCGTCACGATCCTTGCGATGACGCCGGCATTGGACATTTCGCCACGGGCGGCGCCATCCAGGTCCACGACATGCAGCCAGGCCGCCCCGGCCCGTTGCCAGCGCAGTGCGGCGCGCACCGGGTCGGCGTCAAACACGGTGGAACGGGCGTAGTCGCCTTGCACCAGGCGGACACACTGCCCACCCTGAATATCGACGGCCGGGATGACGACGAACCCCATGTCAGGCCGCTTCGCCGGCGAGCCGCACGAAGTTCCGGAGCAGCATGAGCCCCCAGCGCCCGCTCTTCTCCGGGTGGAACTGCGTCGCCATCAGGTTGTCGCGCGCCAGCACGGAGGGAAAGGCGATACCGTACTCGGTGCGCCCGATCACCGACGTGGCGTCGGTGGGCGCCGCATAATAGGAGTGGACGAAATAGACGTTCGCGCCATTGGGGATGCCGGCCAGCAGCGGGTGGCGTCCGTCGTGCAGCACCTGATTCCAGCCCATGTGCGGCACTTTGACGCCGCCCGGCAGACGCGCCACCACGCCGGGGACGACGTCCAGGCAGGGATGCCGGCCACCCTCCTCGCTGTAGGTCATGA
>JAICXR010000519.1 GCA_025980355.1 Chloroflexota bacterium
GCTGTCAAAGGCGCGCCCGGCGACTGAAGTCGCGGCGAAACCCGGCGAAACCCGCCTCCGCGGGTTGGGACCCAGTCCGCGCCGCACCCAGAGGATATCCGCTTCGCCCGTCGGTAGGCGCGACTTCAGTCGCCGGCCAAAACGCACCTGGCGTAGCCATCCTATTATCGCATCGTTCATGACGACAGAAAGGAGAATGCTGTGAACCTGCGCAAGCTACTCACGTGGGTGCTGCCGCCGCGGTTGGCAATGCCGCTCTTCTTTGGCGGCCAACCGACGCTGGCCTCGGCCGCCGGCGCCTGGAGCCACGTCGGCCCGGCAACCGGCGTGTCGGCCGTCGCCGTCGATCCGGCCGACGCCTCGTTGGTGTATGCCGGTGGACCCGGTGGCGTCTGGAAGTCGACGGATGGCGGGGGGACCTGGCATCAGGTCAGCACGACAGCGCTCGGCCACAAGCTTGAAATTGACCCGTTTGCCGCCGATACGCTCTACGCCACCGCGCCGTCTGGTTCCGGCGGGGGAGGCGATCAGAGCGACCGCCTCCTGCGCGAGAGCCAGGACGGCGGGGCGACCTGGACGACGGTGTACCAGGTGTCCGGGCAGGCGTCGATCCTGGACGTCGTCGCCGATCCCAATCACCAGGGCGCGCTGTTCGTGGCGCTGACGGAGGCCACCCCATGCTGCGCCCAGGTGGCGCGCAGCATGGATGGCGGCCACTCCTGGGCGCTCATCCTGCCGCCCAATATCGGCGCCGGCGGCCTCATCACCCCCCAGGCCAGCAGCATGGCGATGCTGCCGGGTACTGCCGGGCTGTTGGATGTCGGGATTATCAGCTACCACAGCGGTGAGGTCATGGAGACGGGTAACGCCTACGCCGCGCTGACGCCCACGTGGACCTCGCTTCCCGCCCCTCCGCCGACGCTCACCGGTCCGTCCATGCTGGCGCTGGCGGGCGATGCGGCACACCGCTCGCTGTACAGCGTCTGGACGTTGCTGGGCATGAGTGAACTGGCACGGAATGACAATGGTGGCGCCGCGGTGTCGCTGGGAGCCAACCTGCCGCTCCGCACCGCCGGCCAGCCGCCCCAGATCGACGCGATCGCCATCAACCAGCAACAGCCGAACTGGCTCTACGCCGCGATGACCCGCCCCTCGCAAGGGCAGATCACCCAACAACGCGGGGTCTTCGCCACGCCCGATGCCGGGCAGACCTGGCTGGCGCTGCCGGCGTTGGATCAGCAGGTCCAGCAACTGGTGCTGGCGGTGCCGACCCACATCCTCTACGCCGTGACTCCGGCCGGCATCTACCGGTTGACCATCACCTGGCCCCCGGCCGCGCCGTTCGCCGCCTACTATCAGCAGACGGATGGACTGCGCCTGCTCGGCAGCACGATCAGTCCGCAAATGACCGTCAACGGCTACCCGGCCCAGTATTTTGAGAAGGCGCGGCTGGAAGATCACTCCGCCGAGCACGTGCCGGCGAACTGGCGATTCATGGACGGGCTGCTGGTGGACGAGTTGCAGCAGGCGGGCGTGACACTGCCCATCGGCGGCGACGCCTCGTCCCTCACGTACGCCGGCCTGCACGGTCTGGCAGACCCTGCGAAGCGGGTGGCACCGCCGCCGGGCTATTCCGGCGGCGGCACGATGGTCCTGGCCGACGGCTCGGCCTTCGTCCCCTTCACCGCCAACCTGAGCGGGGCGCCGGGGCACCTGGTCGCGGCGCCCTTCTGGCGCTATCTCCAGCGCAGCGACCTCTTCCCCGGCGGCTGGCTGCACGATGTGGGCCTACCGATCAGCGAGGCGGTGACGGTTCACGTCACCAAAGACCTGGCGAGCGGCCCAGTTCAGCGCACGATCACCGTGCAAGCCTTCCAGCGGACGATCCTGACCGACGACCCGCAGAACCCGCCGGCCTGGCAGGTTGAGCGCGCCAATACCGGCACGGACTACCGTAAAGCCTTCCCGGCGCGGGTCGGTCCGTAACGCTTGCTTTTTGCCACCTATAAATTATTGATGGTACCCTTCCGTCTGACGAGCGCAGATGAAAGGGGGAAAGGATGGCGCGCCAACCAAAGCAGACCGACATGGCAGGGCTCGAGGCCTTCGCACTACTCCAGAACGGCTTCTTCCACCGAAGTGATGCCCATGCCTTCGGCCTCTCCGACGCGCTGCTCTCCTACCACACCAAGACCGGTCGCTTCGAGCGCACCCTGCCCGCCGTGTACCGCCTGAGCATCGCTCCGCTTGAGGTGAACGACGACTATGTCTTGGCGTGGGTCTGGACGGGCCGCACTGGCGCCATTTCCCATGAGAGTGCGCTCTGCCTCTACGACCTGAGCGATGTTTCTCCTAGCGTGTTGCATCTGACGGTACCGCGGCCCATGGTCCGCACCGCCGGCCGCTCGTACTACCGCCTCCATATCGCTCCCCTTCC
>JAICXR010000567.1 GCA_025980355.1 Chloroflexota bacterium
ACACGAACATCCGGTGCATCGAGAGCGTCTCGGCCTGCGTGATGGCGCACGTCAACACCGCCGGCATCCACGTCCCCCTCTGGCTGGACAACGGGTCCGCGGTCAATGGCAAGGCGCCCATCGGCTGGGGTGTCGACCGAACGAACTACCCCATGCAGGAAGGCACCTTCTTCGGCGACATCATCGACACCGGTTCGCTGTCCAACATCGGCAAGCCGTACGCCACCGGGCCTCTCGCCTACTACTGCGACGGCGCGGGCTATCCGGCGGGCGCTTCCGGCGTCGTCGCGGGGCGCCTGGGCGCGGCCCAAGGCAACGCGCCGTACCGGAACCCCTATGGCAGTGCGCCGCTCTGCCAGACCGCCCTGCAGGCGACCGGCTACTTCACCTACGGCGTGAGCAACAGCTGCCCGGCGGGATCGACCTTGACCCCCTCGCAGGGCTGCCCGGACGGCTATCAGCAGCTCAGTCTCTCGTACAACGGCACCACGTATCCCTGGAACAACTCGATCACGGTGTGGCGTAACAACAATTACACGCCCGTGTTCGACACCGGCTACCAGTACACGGTCTCGCCGGCTCTCAATCTCGGGTACAACCTCGACACCGGCACCTCGCCCGTGCAGATGTATGACGACACGGCCAACCTGGCCAGCTCGGTCTTCATGATGGCGCCGGCCGGCAACAACTGGGCTTTCTCGCCCATCAACAACAGCAGCAAGTGTCTGGACGCCGGCGCGGCCGCCAACGGCACGGCGCTGGCCCTCGCGAGCTGCAACAGCAGCTCGACGTCGCAGCACTTCGCCATCTCGGCTGACGCCTCGAGCGGCCGGTTCTTCCTGAAGGCCGCCAACACCGGCCGCTGCTTGCAGGTCGCCGCCATCCCGACCCGCGGCGGCGCCATCACGACGCAAGACTGCGCGGGCAGCACGCAGCAGAAGTTCGCCATCCAGGCGACGGTCTACAACTCGGCCACTGCCGGCTACGTCGTCGGCTCCGGCGGCACCAACCCCTGCGCCACCACCTGCAACAACCCGATGGTCGTCGGCCAGAGCTACAGCAACAGCAATCTGGGCACCGGCGCCTCGTGCTTCGAAACGACGGCCAGCTGGAACGGCGGCACCGCGAGCAACATGACCGGCCGCACCTTCAGCATCAACGGCGTCGCCCAGAGCAGCGGCTTCACGCTGCCCGCCAAGTTGAACGGCGGGTACTGCGTGCAGGTCGGCTCGGGCGGCCTCTCCTACGCCTCCTTCGGGACCTGGTAAGCCGCTCCGTTCACCGGGCCCTCCAGACGGCCGGTCCGCTTCCGCGGGCCGGCCGTTTTCGTTTGGCGTGCGACCGGCCTTCACTTGTTGCTCGGATTCCGAAACTGTTGCCGCTCCGACGACAGTGTGGTGCGAGGGCCCCGTATCTAAATAGCTAGAATTACATGAACAGCGGAGTCTATTCGTTGGCCCGATTACTGCTTTTTAGATAGTCAAGTAAGGCGATTCGCCTTGCGTAAACGGCAAACCCCGAGCGATCGGGGGACGCAAAGCCGACGGGGCTCTCGGAGCCGGCCGGGCTGCCACAAGGGGAGTGTCGTATGCGTGACTTCGGGAAAAGGACCATCCAGATCAGCATCGCGCTTGGCGCGATCGTCGGCCTGATCGGGTGCGGCGAGGACACCAGTCAGACCCAGGCCAGCGGCGAGCACGGCGACTTCGGCTTCTCGTCGGCGAACGGCCTCTCGTCGATCAACGGCCTATCGTCCGCCAACGGCCTCTCGTCCGCCAACGGCCTCATGTCGGCCAACGGCCTGTCGTCCGCCAACGGCCTCTCGTCGATCAACGGCCTGTCATCCGCCAACGGCCTCATGACGACGACGGCCGGCCGAAAGGCCGTCTCG
>JAICXR010000142.1 GCA_025980355.1 Chloroflexota bacterium
GCCCCGCCCCCCAACCCCCCTGCCCCCCTCTATTCTGGGCCGCACATCCTGCTTGCCGCCCGGGGGGGGGGGGCCCCCCCCCGGCCCCCCCCCGCCGCTCTTTAATTTGGCCCCAGCAGTCAACCTGGCGTGTAAATTGCGACACTCGGGCCGACACTGTGGCGAATAGGCATGATGGAGGTCGAGATGGCCGGGGAAACGCTGGAGCAGGCGGCGCGGATGATCGTCGACGCCTTTATCGACCAGGAGAATAACAGCGACATGGAGACCGCCTTCGGTCCCGACCGAGCCGCCCCGTCGCCGGCTTTGCAACAGTTGATCGCCGAACACGCCGCCCAGCACGGCCTACGGGCGGACGACGCCGGCCTGCTGCAGGCGGTGCGCGCGGAATTTTCGCGCCGGAACATGGCCCGCCGGGCGTAAGGCCCAGCGTAAGGCCCACACGTTCGCCATCGACCGATCGGGCGTTGCCCGGTCGGCGGCACTGCGGTCGGCACTCCGCTAATGACGCGCCGGCACGATCGCTCTGCCCCGAACACCTTAAGATTGGCTAGGAAGTTCACATCCGATGGGAGATACGGGGGAAACCGGATGCGCTCATGATGCCGAGTCCTGGGACATGGGTTCTGGGACGTGGTTTAATGGAAAGGAAGAACGGCACCGGGCCGTTCCCCAGGGCGTTCATGCCGAATACCGCACTACACCTGGCATTCATCCATGACACAGTGGAAGAAGGAAGGTCGTGATCTCCATCGCGTCTGAGGCGGATCGTGAGACCCGACCCCACGTACTCTTTGGCGCTGCACCCGTCGCCGCCCGCCTGGAAGAAAATCCGCTGATCGTGCCGGCCCACGTACCGCCGACGCGCCCCGATATGGAAGTGGTGTGCGCCTTCAATCCGGGCGCCGTCCGTCATGGCGACGAGGTCGTGCTGTTGTTACGCGTGGCGGAGCGCCCGCGGCTGGGGGCGGAACCGGCGCATGACGCCTGCCTCCTGGACATCAGCGGCCCCGAGCCGCAGTTCCAGCCGCTCGACCGGGACATCCCGACCGACGCCCTGATCGGCCTGGCGCTGTTCAATCCCGATGGCGATCCACCGGGCGTGGTCAGCGGCTATGTGCGGCGGGACCTCCCCGGTCTCGACCTCCACGATCCGCGGGCCGTGTCCTATCTGAAGCAGTCATTCCTCTCGCAGATTTCGCACCTGCGGGTGGCCCGCAGCAACGACGGTATCCACTTCGCCATCGACTCCGAGCCGGCGATCACGCCGACGACGCTGCTGGAGGAATACGGCTGCGAAGACGCGCGGATCACTCCGCTCGAAGGTCGCTACGTCATCACCTACGTCAGCGTCTCTCGCCTCGGCATCACCACCAGCCTGGCCAGTACCAGCGATTTTCGCAGCTTCACGCGCGAAGGCATCATATTCCTGGGCGACCACAAGGATGTGGTCCTCTTCCCGGAACGGATCGGCGGCCGTTATTGGGCCCTCACGCGCCCGATGCCGTCCTCCTTCGCCAAGATTCACGGCATCTGGCTCGCCAATAGCCCGGACCTGGCGCACTGGGGCGACCATCACCTCCTGGCCCTCCCCCGGCCGGGCTTCTGGGACGAGCGACGGACCGGCGGCAGCGCCGTGCCCTTCCGCACCGAAGCGGGTTGGTTGGTGCTCTATCACGGCGTCGACGCGACGAATCGCTACTGCATGGGCGGCCTGCTGCTGGACGGCGACGATCCGACGCGCGTCCTCGCCCGCTCGCCCGAGCCGATCCTCTCGCCCGACGCGCCCTTCGAACGGGCCGGCTTTTACGGCAATGTCGTGCTGAGTTGCGGCCACGTCGGCCTGGATCCCCGGAACCGGCGCATCCGCCTCTACTACGGCGCTGCCGACAGCGTCACCGCCGCCGCCGACTTCGACACGGAAGAGATCATCGCCAGCCTGCGGTAGGCGGGCCCTCTCTCTGGCTTCGCCATCTCTCCCCCAATCCTGGGGGAGAGCCAAGGTCAAGCGCTTGGTACCCGTTCCCGACCATAGCAGGGCGGCGATGCTCCAAGACAGACCCCATGGTCCCGTCCGCGTTCCTCTCCCCCAGGATTGGGGGAGAGGTCAGGAGAGAGGGCCCCCGTCTACACCAGCTCCGCATCCCCCAGCGCACGGTAGGCGGCTGCCTCGTCCTCGTCCTGGGCCAGGACCAGGTAGGCCAGCATGCTCTGTTCGGCGTGCGCGGGCAGATGGAAGTCGCCGCGCAGGCCGGCGTGGGCGCCGAGTTTGCCCCAGTCCAGGCCGCGCAGGTGGCGCGCATTGTCGGCGGCGCCGGCAACCATGGCGATCGTGCGGCCGTCGCGCGGGTTGCGGACCGCCACCCAGGTGTCGCGACGGACGCCGAGGCTGCGCTGGACGCGCCGCAGCCGGAGGTCGCCCGTGGGCTCAAGCAATAACTCGCCCTCCGCCGTCGTACCGCCCGGTTGGAGATAGGCGACGAGCGCGGCGTCGACCGGCAATGCCGCGCTGGTGCGGTTGCGCACGCTGAGTCGCAGGGCCAGCAGGTTGCTGCCCGGCAACGTCAGGTACTGGGCAGTAATTTCCAGGCCGCGCAGCCCCAGCGTTTGCAGCACGCTCTGCACGCGCAAGCCCTGCCAGCGCCGGCCGTCGTGGCCGGGCGCGTCCGCCGGTGTCACCGTGAAGCGCTCCTCGTAGAGGCGGCCGGGATCCGGGAAGTGGCCCGATCCCGGCCGGTAGACGGCGGCATAGATGCCGCCGAACCAGGGGCGCATCCAGCCAAACTCCCGCGCCTCCGGGAACGCGCTCTGCAGGTGATTGACGCCGTCGGCCTGGGTCTCCAGGGCGACGACGCTGCCCAGGAACTGGGGCGCCAACCGAAAACGCAGGAAGCCGTTGGCGACCGTCCAGACCGGTTGCCCGTCCTGCTCGCCTTCGCTGACGGCCACGCCGCCCGGGTCGGACCCGAGGTCCAGCAGCGCGCCGTCGAAGACCTGCTGCTCCAGGCGTTCCGTCTGCAAGAAGGCGCGCAGCGGCGCGGCGCCCGGCCGGCGCTCCGGATGGCCGACGTCGACGGCCACCGGTTGGGCGTGCCCCAGGCGCAAGCCGGCGACCGCCGTCTCGGGCGGGTCGAGGGCCCAGCCGGCGGGCACGGCCCACCGCAGCCGGCCCTGCAACTCGGCGTTGGTGAGGCTGCTCAAGGTGAGCTGATTCACGACGCCGGCCAGGGCGACGGCCGGCGCTGCGGCATTGGCGAGTGCCGCCGGCTGGCGGGGCGCCGGCATGCGCTCCGCCGCCGCCGGGGCGATCAACTGTCGCCAGAGGGCCCGCACGGTCTGACGATCGCCGGGGCCACAGTACAGATAGACCGGCGCGTGCAGCCGGCGCTCACCCGGCTGGAGCGCGCCGTCCCCTTGCCGTAGTTCGCCCAGTCCCCACGACGACACCTCGATGCGCGACGCCTCCGACCAGAGCAGGCCGGCGACGCGACCATCGCCTTCGCGGGCCAGCCAGGACTCCTGGAACATCGCCGGCGTTTGCAACGCCGGGTCGCTCCAGTCCGGGAACTCCGGCAGGGCGGTGGCGAGCAGACCATAGGCGCTGGGCACGACCAGCGTCTCCAGTTCGTCGTCCGCCCAGGACTCCACGGCCGCCTGCGCCTCCAGTGGGACGGCGCCGACGTTGGTCAGCGCCGTCGACAGCCCCAGCAGGCCGCCGGCCGTCAGGTGCAGCTCGTGCTCCACCAGGGCGGCGGGCAGGTGCGGTGCCGCCCCGCGCAGGTGAACGGCGATGCTGCCCTCGTGCTGTTCGAAGCTCACCTCGTGGGCGATCTGCGACTGGGCGGGCCAGGAGACCGGCCTGACCAGCACGCGGGCGCCGCCCAGATGCCGGCCCGTGGCGGCGTCCTCCAATGCGCAGCCGCCGCCACGCGTCTCGACTACCAGGCGGTGGGTGGACGTCTCCACGCGCAACTCCCGGCTGCTGCGATCGCGTTCCGCCCGCATCGCCGTCGGCGTATCGGCCTGGAAGGCCACGATCTCGCCGGGGCGCAGGGAGGGGAGCGGCAGGTGGACCGGCGCCATCGCGATGCGCTCCTCACCGGCGATCACGGTCGGGCGGAGCTCCAGGTCGTTGACGCCGCCGGCGGTAGCACGCAGGCGGAGTTCGGCCCCGCCGTAGCTTTGGGCCGCCATGGCGATCGACAGGGGGGCCGAGCCATCGGGGTCTTCGACGGCCAGGCCCGCCGAGGGCGCGAGGGCCAGCTCCACCGTCACCGCTTCGTCAAGGTGATTCTGCGCCTGCAAGGTCACGGTGCGCGTCTGGCCGGTGGGCAGGCTGACCCGGCGCGGCAGCAGGCGGATCTCCACCGGCTGCTTGATCTCGACGCCCGTCTCCAGTCGCACCGGCAGGCCATCCAGCAGCAGCAACGTCTCCACGCAGGGCGCCAGTTCGCCCGGCGCCGGCGGCTGGTAGTGGGCGTCGGCGGTCAGCGGCGCTTCCGTGACATAACGGTCTGCGACGGTGACCGTCTCCTCCTTCCGGAGGTGCAGCCCGGCGCCGGCGGTGGCCAGGAGGGTCAGGGCCAACGGCCGATCGGCGCGATTCTCCACCTCCCAGCGCACCGTGCGCGTCCGCCCGATGGCTAGTCGGCGGTCGTCGACGCGGCAGGCGAGGCGCCAGCGCTCCGTCTCCAGCGCCGTCAGGCCGCGGGACGTGGCGTCGATGGTTGCCTTTACATAGCGGTCGCCGTGCCGGAACTCGTAGGGATAGACGCGCATCTTGCCGTCCAGAAACAGGTCTTCCTGCTGTGTCAACTGGCGCACCTGGCTCTGGTACCAGTCCGCCTCCGCCCAGAAGTCCGCCAGCGCCGGGATGCGCAGGAGCAGGGGCATGTAGTTCTCCATATGGACAGAGGTATCCGGCACCCAGAAGTAGCCGCTCTTCTTGTAGAGCGGCACGGCCTTCAGGTTGCCCTGCCAGGTATGCAGGTCGACCCGCCGGTAGCCGAGGTCGAGGCACCGCTGGAGCGCCGCCTTCAACAGGTCGCGACCGTGGCCGCGGCCGTGGAAGCGCGTGGCGGCGTTAAGCAGCCCCACATAACCGGCCCGTCCAGGCTCGCCGGGGTATTCATAGAAGGAGCAGTAGCCGGCGGCAAAGGGGCCGTCCCAGGCGATGAAGGTGGCGAGCGGCTGGTGGCTGGCCTGCATGTCCAGGACCTTTTCCGCCGTAAAGGGCGTGCCGTCGTCGAATCCGCCCGGCCACCCTTCGTTGCTGCCGTTGAACATCTCCGCGACGGCGGCGGCGTCCTCCGGCCGGAATTCCGTGATCCGCCGCTCGCCCCGCGGCGCGTCGGTCGTGCGGTCTCGTGTCTCCACCGTGGCGCTGGCCATCCAAGCAACCCTTTCGTTCGTCATCATCGTTGCCGGCGGCACAAAAAAACCGCCGGTGGGCTTCCCCCCGGCGGCTCAGGCGCTCATGCTGGCGCTGTGGCTATGGGGACCTCCCATCGGGTCGTACAGCAACCAGGGGGCGCAATGGGCACACCGGTAGGGCGGCGACGCCGTGCAGAACACGCATGTGTCGTCCCTCCCTTCCGCCTTGCCGCATAATCACCGCACCATCGCCCACGTCGCCCGAGGACATCTGCATCGACCGAGACTATAACCGGGCAATCGCCGGGCGTCAATCCCCGGGCGCCAGGAGCCGGGCCGCGCTCGCAGTGGCAGAGGGGACGGCGCGGTGACGGCGATGGCGTTTCTGTTGGCGCGACGCGAAAGCGGCACCGGCCTCCGTTGGTTAGGCGATCGCGGGGAGGCCGCCGACCGCGCCCATAGTCCGGGGCCGTGCCGGCGGCGCCGCCCTGCCCACGACGCCGAGCGATGGGCGCGGGGCGACGCTGTCGACGAGCGCATACAGGTCAGTCAGATCGAACGGCATCGACAGCACACCGTCGACCGGCCAGCGGGCGGCGGTGGCCACGATCTCCTGGTCGACCGAGCAGACGATGACGGGCGCCGCCGCCCGGTAGCGGAGGAGCGTCTTCGGTTCGCAGGGGCGTGAGCGGCCCGGATTGACAAGGATGACGTCGGGCCGCCACTGCTGTACCGGCACTGCGGTCGCCTGCCGGTCGCGGACGACGCGCACGTCGTCGCCTTCGTCGGTAAGGGCGGCGTATAGGACGGTGCCGATCGTTTCACTTGCGGCGACAACGAGGATTCGACGTTGCATGCTGAGTTCTCCGCTGCACTGTTCTTTTCTTCGCTCGAAATCTTGACTCCTGGTGATGAGAATCACGTGAGGACGCCAACCCCTGACCGATTCCTCCCGCCGGCCAGGTGTACCGCGAGGGTGTGAACATCCCGCAAAAAAAGGGAGCGACCGCGCCCAAACCGGGCGCGGTCGCTCCCCGGGGACCGTGGCCAGCTTAGCGGCCGTTGAGGGCGACCGAGTTCCAGGTGACCTGGTCGCCGCGGCTGGCGCCGGCGTAGCCGGTGGCGTCACCGCCGTGCTGGGCGGCCCAGAGCGCCCGACCGGCGGCATCCGCCGCGGGCGAGACGGGGTCAAGGCTGCCGTTGGGAACCTGCGTCACCGTGCTCGACTGGGGGGCCGCGATGCCGGCGAAGCGCAGCACCTGCCCTTGCGGCGGTCCCGGAGGCCCCATGGCCACGGTGTTATTCAGGACGTAGAGGTCGCCGGCCGCATCGAAAGCGAGGCCGTTGGGGACCATGAGATCGGCGGCCACCACCTCCTTCGTGCCATCGGGCAGGAGACGCAGGACGTTGCCCGCTGCCGGCGGCTTGCCCTCCAGGGCTGGGGCGAAATCTGTGCTGATCTCGGTAGCATAGAGCCGCCCGTCGGGGCCGAAGGCCATTGCCACGACCATGGTGAGGCCCGTCGCATAGTCGGTCAGTTTGCCGTCCGCACCGAGACGCAGCACCTTCGCCGCCCCTTGCGGGAAGGGGCCGCCGCTCAGCAGGCCGATGTAGAGGCTGCCGTCCGGCCCGATCGCCACGCTGGTCGGCACCGGGTCCAGTTCCGCCTTGCCGTTACGTTCCGGGTTGCCCCCCGGCGGGATCGGGACGCTGGCGGGCGGGATGATCCCCGGGATCACCGACACAAGCGTCACCTGCCCGTTCGCCGGGTTCACCCGGTAGACGGCGTTGGCCCCGGCGTCGGCGACATAGAGGGTGCCGTCAGGCCCCGGCGTCACGCCGTAGGGATCGGAGTTGAGGCCGAAGCCATCGGGGTTATGCGCCTTTTCATAGGCGCCGAGGTCCGCCACCTTCGTGACAGCGCCGGTCGCCAGATCGAGCCGCAGGAGGGTGGCCTCGTTCGCCAGCGGCGTCAGATTCGCCGCCAACGCACCGCCACCGGTCACGAAGAAGAGGGCACCATCGGTGGCGACGATCCCGGCCGGCCCCACCGCCCCGTCGCTGTTATAGGACGGCAGGTTGCTGGCAAGGACCGTCTTCGTGCCGTCGGGCGCGATCTTGCTCACCTGCCCGGTGGTGCCGCGGGTCCCCGGCGGGCCTTCCGACCCCGGCTCCGCCGGCAGTTTTTCGCTGCCGCCGCTACCGGCCTCGGTCACGTAGAGCGTGCCATCGCTGCCAACGGCAAGCGCGCGGGGACCCGACAGGCCACTCGCGATTGTTGTCCCCGCGCTCGCCGCGCCGGCCGGCAGGACGCCCCACGCCAGCATGGGAATGAGCAGCACGAGCATCCATCCCCGTTTCAACCACTGTGCCATCGCCATGTCGCCCTCTTTCTCCTAACCACCGTGTACACCTCGGGGCCGGGGGGGCAGGCCCGTCGCAGCGGCGAGGCGGAGCCCCCC
>JAICXR010000134.1 GCA_025980355.1 Chloroflexota bacterium
CGGCCGGCCTGCGTGGTGAACGAGTAAGCGATTTGGGAACGAGGAAGAGGACACGTGGTACCGCAATTACTGGTCTCGGATTTCGCCGGCACGGCGATGAAGGAGGAGGGCGGCGTCCTGACCGCCTACCGGCTGGCGCTGACCGCCCACGATATCCCGTTCACGGAGGAGGACCTGGCCGCGCGGCGGGGGGCCAACAAGCGCGCCGTATTCCGGGAGCTCGCAGCGCGCAACCGGCCCAGCGGGGAGGCGAATGACGTCGCCGACCGGGCGCTCGCCCGCTTCGAGGAGGCGCTGCGCGAGGAATATACGACCGGCGAGGTGCGGGAGGTGGACGGCGCCGAGACCGCCTTCCGCCAGCTCAAGGCCGCCGGCGTCAAGCTGGCGCTGACCAGCGGCTTCGACCGCGGCCTCGTCGACCTCCTGGTCCGCCGCTTGCGCTGGGAGGGGCTGTTCGACTTCGTCCTCTCCGGCGGCGACGCGCCGGCCGGGCGGCCGGCGCCCTTTTTCATCTACCGCACGATGATGGACCTTGGGGTCCACGATGTCCGCCGCGTCGCGGTGGTCGGCGACACGCCGCTCGACCTCCAGGCCGGCATGAACGCCCGCGCCGGTTGGGTGATCGGCGTGCTCAGCGGCGCGCACGGCCTGGAGGCCCTCGGCGCCACCGAGCACACGCACCTCCTGCCCAGCGTGGCGTCGTTGCCCGCGCTGTTTGGCTAGCCCGGACCAGGGCCGCGACTGCGGTCTGCGGCCAAGGACCACGCCGACTGCGGTCGGGATGCATCTTCCGGTGAAGTTGGCGGTAGGCGATTCGCGATGCGACCGCAGTCGCCCTTCGTCGCTTGGCCGCAGACCGCAGTCGCGGCCCCGCCCCGGCCCGCTCTTCCCCTCACCCTCCGGCCGGGCCGTCCAAGATCTCCGCGATCTGCTGCAGCTCGGCTTCCGTGAGCTTCACGCCGCTGGCGGCGGCATTTTCTTGGAGTTGTTCCGGGCGGCTGGCGCCGACGATGCAACTGGAGACGACCGGCTGGCGGAGGATCCAGGCCAACGCCAACTGCGACAGCGTGAGGTCACGGCCTTTGGCGAGTGACGCAAGGCGCTGCAGCCGGGGCAGCTGCTCCTGCAAGCGCTGGGCGAAGCGCTCGTTGCCGGCGCCGCGCGTCCCTTCCGGGATGTCGCCGCCGACGTATTTGTCGCTGAGCAGCCCCTGGGCCAGCGGGGAGTAGACGATCAGACCCAGGCCGTCCTTCTCGCAGCGCGGGATCTCCGCCCGTTCGATGTTACGCACCAACATGCTGTAATTCGGCTGGAGCGAGATGAAGTACTCCAGATTGCGGCGATCGCTGATACCGGTGGCCTCGGCGATCATGTCGGCCGAGTAGTTGGAACAGCCGATGTAGCGCACCTTGCCCTGGCGGACCAGGTCGGTCAAGGCGCCGAGCGTCTCCGCCTGCGGCGTGGCCGGGTCCGGATGGTGGCACTGGTAGAGGTCGATGTAGTCAGTCCCCAAGCGCCGCAGGCTGGCCTCGCAGGCCTCGAAGAGGTGTTTGCGCGAGAGGCCCTCCGCGTTCGGTCCCTTCCCCATTCGGCCGCGCGCCTTGGTGGCGATCACCATCTCGGCGCGGTTCTTCCCGGCGAGCCAACGCCCGGTCACCTCTTCCGCCTTGCCGCCGGAATAGACGTCGGCGGTATCGATCAGGTTGATACCCAGGTCGACGGCGTTGTCCAGGACGGCGAAGGCAGCCGCCTCATCCAGGCGTTGCCCGAAGTTCTGCCAGGTACCGAGCGAGATCTCCGAAACCTTGAGTCCGCTCCGCCCCAGTTGCCGGTATTCCATACTCCCGCATCCTTCTACTGTCCAGGTCTACTATCCGGGTCTGACGTTGACGCATCAGGATAGGGCATGCCGGCCAGGAAATGGGCGGCCCCGGCGCCGGATATCAGCCGAATGGCGGATGTCCCGGCCGCGGGTGGGCCGGATGCCGTATGCTGAACGGAGGCGACCAGAAGGACGAAGTGGGGAATGACATGACGATGTGGACGATGACGTTTCTGGTTGAGCCATGGCCGGACACGCCGTGGGACCGCCGGGACCTGGAGCGCTGGCAGCAGGAGTCGGCCCAGCATACCTATACGATAGTGAAGGATCGGCGCAACGTGGAGATCAGCACGACCTGCGAGGCGGATAACGAGAGCGCCGCGATCGCGGCGGGGCGGGCCCAGGTCGACGCCTTCTTCCCGCCATCGCGCTACGCGGTGCAGAACCCCCAGGTCGGCCGCTCGGCGGACACGCAGCGCATGTTACGGGCCGGCGCGGCGCTCTTCCTGCGCAACACGGCGGCCACGATCTTCCGGGAGAAGGGCCAGGCGGAGTAGCGCCGCGGGCGATGGCGAAGGCGCGACGCGACCTTCGGGGGAGCGGGGCCGCAGACCGCAGTCGCGGCCCCGCTCGATATCCAAGCGTCAGCGCGAACGCCCCGCCCCCGCGGTCACCTCGCCTTGCGGCACCTCGTCCACGTGGGCACGGATCTTCCGAATGGCCTCCAGGATCCGATCCATGTCGGACTGGGGACCCAGGAACAGGCGGTGGGACAGCACGACGGCCTCGTCGCGGTAGATGCGCTCGGCCTCCGGGCACTCCATGCGGCGGTAGTCCACGTCGGTGTCGCTGTAGGGATTGCGGATCGGGAAGCCGGTGCGACCGAAGTTCTCCTGCCAGTTGGCGAAGACGGGGTTGTGGTAGAGCGGTTCCGTGTGGCCCGTGCCGCCTTGCACCCCTTCCGCGTTGAGGGCGCGCAGGAAGGCGCGGCGGGAAATGCCGCCGAATGCATCCGACTGGAACTTGAAGTGCCACATGTAGAAGCCCCAGCGCGTGACGCGGGGATCCCGGAAGATCGGCGCGACGCCGTCGATCTCCTCCAGTCCCTTCGCCAGATACATCGCGTTGCGCTCGCGGATTTTCGTCTGTTCCGGTAGTCGCGACAACTGGGCGAGGCCGATGGCACCCTGCCATTCCGTCATGCGCAGGTTGCTGGCGGGGACATGGTGCTCGTAGAATGGCCGGCCGCGGATGCGCCCGATGTGGTGGTAGGAGTAGGCGCGCTCGGCGATGGCGTCGTCGTTGGTCAGCACCATGCCACCCTCGCCGGTCGGCAACTGCTTGAAGGCCTGGAACGAAAAGGTGCCGATGGGCCCGATGGCGCCCGTGCCGACGCCTTTCCACTGCGAACCGTGGGAATGTGCACAGTCGGAGACGATCTGCACACCGGTGCGGCGCTGGAGGTCCAGCAGCGCATCCATGTCGCAGGGCATGCCGCCGTAGTCGACGGCGACGATGGCGCGGGTGCGGGAGGTGATGGCGGCCTCCGCCGCGACGGGGTCGATCGTGTAGTTGCGGGGATCGATATCGACGAAGATCGGCACGGCGCCCACCTGGATCGGCGCGGTGGCCGAGGCGACGAAGGTCGACGCCGGGACGATCACCTCGTCGCCGGCCTCGACGCCGACCGCCTTCAGCGCGCACTCGATGGCGACGGTGCCGTTGGCGACGGCGACACCGTGCTTGGCATCCTGGAAGTGGGCAAAGGCGGTCTCGAACTGCCCGACCTTGGATTGCGCCGGGTCATCGTAGCCGCCGCGCCACCACTTCCCGCTCTCCAAGACCTCCATGAGCATTCGGCGCTCGGTGTCGTCCCAGACCGGCCAGGCCGAACCGATGGGTTCGGTGATCGTCTTCGGTCCGCCGTTGATTGCAAGATGTGCCATGGGTCGCCTCTCTTGTCCTCTTCTCGGTTCGTCGCGGGTGCCGTGCCGACGAGCGTCGTCCTCGCGCTACCAGCCCGGCTTCTGGGCGCTGAACTGTTGCTGCTTCTGGTCCGCCAGTTGCTGGGCCTGGGTCAGGGCGGCTTCGACGGTGGTCGTCCCCTTCAGGACGTTGTTGACGGCGGTGTTGAGGAAACCCGTGGCGTCGCTGTAAGTCGGCGCGACCGGGAAGGGATGCAACAACTCCGGCTTGGCCATTTCGACCAGGACGTTACCATAGGGCACGCCCTTCAGGAATTTCGGATCGTTCGCCATCGCCGGTGTCGGCGGCACGTTCGCCTCCCCGACGCACCAGGCCAGCACCGGGTCGGCCGAGTCCATGAAGAGCATGAACTGCATCGACTCCTGGGGATGCTTCACGCCGACGGGCAGCACGAAGGTGTCGGAGCCGATGACGGTGTTCGTACCGGGCGCGGTGCCTGGCGCGGTGGGGATCATGCCGACGCCGTATTCCAGGGACGGCGAGTCGACATTGTAGTTGTAGAGCGGCACCCAGTCGCCAACGATCTGCTGGCCGAGCTTGCCGGAGCCCAGCCCCGTCACCTTGCCGGTGAAGGTCTTCGTCAAGGCATTGACGGCATTGATGTCGCTAAGTCGCTTGAGGTACTGCTGGTACCAGGTAAGGGCGTCCCGGGCCTGGGGAGTATCGAAGGTCCACTTCCCGTTCTTCGCGTCGTATATGTCACCGCCGCGCGCGGCGATCCACAGGGAGATGTTGGCGCTCAGCCAGGGGATGAACCCGGCCTGGGCGATGGAGCCATCCGCCTGCTTCTTGTCCAGCTTCGCGGCGGCGTCGTCCAGCGCCGCGATCTGGGTCGGCGGCGCATCGGCGTTGAGGCCGGCGGCGCGGAATAGCGCCTTATTCCAGACGAAGACGTTGGTGTCGTACTCCTGGAGGAGACACCAGAGCTTGCCATGGAAGTTCTGCATGTTCCAGACCCAGGAGAAGTAGTCCTGCTGCTTGATCCCCAGCTGGCCGGCCCACTCGTCCATCGGTTGGATCAGGCCGTTGGCCGCCCACTGGACGGCGATCGGGAAGCCGGAGGTCAGGATGCCATCGGGCGGGGTGCCGGCGACCATCGCGCTGGTGTACTTCTCGGAATTATTGCTTCCGCTGATGTAATGCATGGTCACGCTGATGTCGGGATGCTGCTGCGTGAACTTCTGCGCCCACGGATTCAGCAAACCCTGATCGATGGGGCCGGCGACCTCGGACCAGAACTCGAGGTTGATCGCGCCCTTGCCGAACGCCGCGGTATCACCTGGCGTTGCGGAGGCCGCCGCCGACGATGACGCCGCCTTGGCCACGCTGCTGGAGGTCGCCGTCGTCGCGGCGGCAACGGCAGTGCTTGCCGGAGCGGACGACGTGGCGGCGCTGCTGAGCGAAGCAGACGACGTGGCGGCGCTGCTGACTGAAGCGGACGTTGTGGTAGCGCTACTGGCAGACGTAGCGAGAGCGGAGGCTGCATTCGTCGTCGGAGCAGCGGCACTTGATGAGGTGACTTGACCGGCCACACTGGCGGCGCCGCCGCAGGCGGCGAGCAAGGCGCTGCCGGCAACCGCGCCGAAGCTGAGCGCGCCGGCCCGGAGCAGGCCACGGCGGGTGATGTAAGTTGCCATGCCCGATATTCCTTTCTTACTCGACCGACCGCAACAGGCGCATCGTCGTCGCCTGCAGCAGCTCCCCGGCCTCCGCCGCGACGCGGCAGGCGCGGTCTACCTCGTAGCCCCCTTCCGGATAGGATGCCCGCGTGGGGAAGTACCCGGCCGAGCCGTCGGTGTAGCCGCCGATGGCCGTCCAGGGGAACGGCGATGCTTCTTTGATCGCCATCCCGAACTCACAGAAGAGCTCCGTCGGGTTGAAGGCGAGGGCGGCGTCGCCGAGCCGTAGGACCGAAAGTTCGCCTTCCACCACCGGCAGCACCCCGGTCTCCAACGCCTCGAGGCCCTTGCGCGCCCGTTCCAGCCCCCGCTGATTCCACTCCTTGGCGCCAAGATTCCCTTCCTGCGCCGCCAACCGCTCCCGCTCTGCTTCCAACCGGGCGATCCGCTCCCTGGCCGCCTCCTTCGAGGGCGGGAGGAGACCGGGGAAGGCCGCCGTTTCGTGGGCCATCCGTACGGGGGTGCCGGTGATTGGTTGCGCCAGGAGGGCAACCCGCACCGCCTCCGCCCCCAGCGCCCGGCCCAGGCGGAGCGGGTGATCCCAATCCGGGCCCATGAGGACCGGGTTGATGTTCCCGCAAGCGCCCTGTACGTAGAGCGCCGTCCCACCCACCAGCTCTTCGACGATGCCCCGCGTCACCGCCGGGAAGTCGGCCGAGATCATGCGCATCTGGCTGGAGAGGGAGACGGGGTGGCAGGCGTAGTTGACGAGCACGGCGACTGGCTCCGCAGCGCGCTGCAGCCAGCCGAGCGGGGCGCCCGGCGTCACCGGCTCGCCATCGGCCACGTCGAAACGCCAGACCTGCACTTCGCTGTCCAGCGCCCCCCCCGGGTTCTGGCCCAGGATGATGTTCCCATCCGGTCGGCGCTCCCGGCGATTGATGCCGATCTTGACGCTGCCACGCCCCGCCGCCAGCGTGACGGGCCGGCGCGCCGCGTCGGCCATCGCCACGACACCGGCGATGTGGTGCGGCAGCGCCGCCTGGTAGGCCAGCTCCGGTCCCCCGCCATCACCGTCGCGCGGCGCGTTGAGCGCCGGCCCGAAATGGGTATGGCTGCAGGAGAGGATGACGTGCGTGCTTGGGATGCCGGTCACGCGCTCCACCTGGGCTTTGATCGCCGCGGTGACGGTGTCGGCGTGCATGCCGATAATGTCCGCCGTGACCAGCGCCACGCGGCTGTCGGCCTCGCCGCTCGGCGCCCGCTCCGCCAGCACCAGCGCCGTCGCCAGCAGGTCGTCGTGGACGCCGACGGCGGGCCCTCGTCCGGCAAAGCCCACCATGGCGATCCCCACCGGCGGCGTGATCACCACCCGGGCGACACCAGCGGACAGGCCGCCGTCACGGCTACCGGCGCCATTCTCGCGTTCCATCATTCGTCATTCCACCATCTAATCGTCTCGCGCGTCCACAGCAGGTGAGGTCACGGGTCGGTCTGCTTGAGGATGGAGTTGAGCTGGGATTCCAGCGCGGAGAGGCCCGATTGCACGGAGACGGTGTTGGCCCAGATGTCGGTCAGGGTCTTGGTGTAGGCCGCGCTGATCTGGTCCGCGCCCAGCACCTTCTCTTCCGGGTTGGCCAGGGCGATCTTCGGGGCGTCGATGGCGTAGCCCTGCGTGATATCCGGCGTCCAGCGCGGGATCGGCGTCGGGTAGTTGAGCGGCGCGGGCGCGCTGCCGATGGTCTCGACGATGAAATGGGACCAGGGCATCGCCGGCTTGTGCGTGAAGGCCTTGAGCACCGTGAGCCGCTCGTCGGGATGCTTGGTGCCGCTGGCCGGCAGCAATCCGTAGCCATAAAAGTAGGTCACCGGCTGCACGCCCTGGTGCGGCGGCACGGCGGTCGCGCCGAGGTCGTCCCAGGTGTCGGTCTTGCCGGCGTTGAGCAGCGTACCGAGCGGGAACCAGACCTCGATCTCCATGGCGACGGCGAGCTCCTGCTTCCAGGCATTGGACGGCGAGGTCTTACCCTCGGTCGCTCCCGAGTCCATGAACTTCTTCCAGAAGGACACGGCGTTGATCGCCTCCGGCGTCGCCACGTTGATCTTGGTGGGATGGTCGCCGTCGAAGCTGTACATGTCGCCGCCCCAGCGCTTGATGTAGCCGGCCAGGTTCTGCGGCAGCCGGCTCGTATAGATCACGAAGCCGATGCGCTGCTGCTGCCCGCCGCTCTGCCGGGTGGTCTTCATGGCGATGTCGAGCTCCTCCTCGACCGTCTTCGGCGGCGCCGTGATGCCGGAGTCGCGGAAGTAGGACTTGCGGTAGACGTAGCCCAGCGGCTGGAACTCGGTCGGGTAGCCGTACACCTTGCCCTGGAAGGTGAGACGATCGCCGGCGCCGGGATAGTAGTTCTGCTTGACGTAGGTCTGCTCGTCGGCGGGCAGGGGATCGACCAGCTGGTTGGTCGCCATGACCTTGCTGCTGATCCAGGAGTGGTAGATCTCCGGCGGGTCGCCGCTCACCTTGGCGAGGGTCATCTCCTCCTGCCACTTGGC
>JAICXR010000366.1 GCA_025980355.1 Chloroflexota bacterium
GATCATGCCCTATCCCATGGGAAACGGCCACCCGCGCTTCTTCGGCTGGGTCAACTCCCCGCCCGCGCCGGCCGCCATCGTCGCCGAACTGCTTGCCGCGACGATGAACCCGAGCTGCGCCGGCGGGGACCACGCCGCCATCTACCTGGAACGCTGCACCGTCCGGTGGTTGATGGAGCTGGTCGGCTTCCCGACGGCCGGCAGTATGGGGCTGCTGGTCAGCGGCGGCTCCATGGCCTCGCTCACCTGCCTGGCGGCGGCGCGTCAGCGCGCCGTCTCGCTCGGCGGGGGGGACGTCCGAGCGGAGGGACTCCAAGGACATCAGCCCTCGCTCGTCCTCTACATGTCGTCCGAAGGGCATAGTTGCCTGCGCAAGGCCGTCGAGCTTCTCGGGCTGGGCGCGGAGGCGATCAGGACGGTTCCGGTGGACGGCGATCTTCGAATGGAGGTGCCGGCGTTGCGCGCGGCCATCGCCGCCGACCGCGCGGCCGGGAGGCAGCCGTTCTGCGTTGCCGCCAGCGCCGGCACGGTCGGCACCGGGGCGATCGACCCGTTGGACGTGCTCGCCGACCTCTGCGCCGAGGAGGGCACATGGTTGCACGTGGACGGCGCCTACGGGGCGGTCGGCATCCTCGATCCGGCCGTTGCCGCGCAGTACCGCGGGATCGACCGCGTGGACTCCCTGGCGGTCGATCCGCATAAGTGGCTCTCGGTGCCGGTGGAGTGCGGCTGCGCCATGGTGCGCGACGGTGCCCTGTTGCGCGATACGTTTAGCCTGGTGCCACCCTACCTTCGCACGGAGGAAGGGAAGGGCTTCGGCGGGCTGCCCTGGTACTCGGAGTACGGCTTCCAACAGTCGCGCGGCTTCCGGGCGCTGAAACTGTGGATGACGCTGCAGCAGCTCGGTCGAGCCGGGCTGGCGGCCCAGGTGACACGGCACAACCGGCTGGCCCGGTCACTCGCGGCGATCGTGGACGCCGCGCCGAATCTCGAACGCGTAGCGCCGGTCAGCCTGTCGATCGTCTGCTTCCGCTACCTGCCGGTGGGCTGGTCGCCCGACGACCACCGACTCGACGCTCTGAATGCCGCGATCATGCATGCGGTTCAGGCGGGCGGGGAGGCGTTCTTGACCAATGCGGTGATCGATGGGCGCTTCGCGCTGCGCGCCTGCATCCTCCACTACGCCACCACGGAGGGGGATATCGCCGCGCTGGTGGACATCGTGCGCCGGACCGGGGCCCGGATCGGTGCGGAATCGGGTGCCGGCGGAGCTGCGACGTGAGGATGGCAGCGGGGGCGCAGGGGCGGAGATGCCTCACCTACCGAACGGCCATGGCCGGAGCGCTGCCGACCCAATGACGAGCCCGGAGATTGCGCAGCGCCGCTTGCGCCGCCAGCGACTCGCGGGAGCCCCGTTCGCCCGCCCGGAAGAAGCCGTGCAGTGGCTGGGGGCGGTCCAGGCCCAGGACTATGCCGGTGCGAAATGGGCGCTTGGCCTCCGGTCGCGAGGGACGACGTCTGCCGCCGTCGATCAGGCCCTGGCGGCCGGCGCATTCCTGCGGACCCACGTCCTGCGCCCGACGTGGCACCTGGTCTCAGCCGCCGATATCCGGTGGCTGCTGATGCTGACCGCCCCTCACGTCCACGCCGTCAACGCCCCGTATTACCGGCGGGTTGGTCTCGACGACGACCTCTTTCGACGCAGCAATGCGGCGCTGGCGCGCGCCTTGGAAGGCGGTCAGCAGCGGACACGGGCCGAGTTGATCGCCGAGTTGCAGCAGGCCGGCTTTGTCACCGATGCGTTGGGCTATCTGTACTTGCTCATGCATGCCGAGTTGGACGCGGTGATCTGTAGCGGCGCCTTGCGCGGTAAATGGCACACCTACGCGCTGCTCGAGGAGCGAGCGCCGCAGGCCCGGACGCTCGAGCGGGACGAGGCCCTGGCCGAGCTCACCACCCGGTATTTCACCAGCCACGGCCCGGCAACCCTGAACGACTTTCGCTGGTGGTCGGGGTTGCCGGCGACCGCCGTTCGGCGCGCTGTCGAACTGGTGAAGGGCCGCCTTCGTCAAGAGCTGGTGGACGGCGAGACGTATTGGGACGCACCGACCCCGCCTCTCGTAGCACCGGCCTCACCGGTGGCCCACCTGTTACCGAACTATGACGAGTACCTTGTCGGCTACCGCGACCGCCGGGCGGTCTATGACCCGGTCGATTTAAAGGCGCTGGGGACGCGAGGGGATATCCTCTCGACCCACACCATCGTCCTCGACGGGCAGGTCGTGGGCGTCTGGAAGCGAACGCTCACGAAGGACGCGGTGGCGATTGAGGCGCTGCCGTTCCGGTCGCTCGACGCAGCGGAGTATCACGCAGTCGTCGCCGCTGCCGAGCGCTATAGCTCCTTTGTCGGCCTGCCCTTGCAATTGCAGTCGCGGCCGTAGCCGGTTGGCTCAGGCCAAGCCCAGCCGCCGGCGGGCCTGCTCCAGGCTATCGGTGGCGATGTGCGCCACCACGGCCCGCAGGGTGGCGTCGTCAGCCGCGCGGAGCGCTTCGACGACATCAGTGCTCAGCGTACCGAACCGTCCTTCGAGAGCCACTTGGGCAAGTTCCTGCCGGCCTTCTTGCAGGCCCTCTTCTCTGCCTTCTTCCTTGGCTACGTCACGCAAGGCTTCGCCGAAACTGGATTCGCGCCAGAGATCACGTAGCATCGGATTTCCCGTCAACGCCGAGCGTACCGCCTCCGGAGAGAGCCGTAGCCCGGCTAGCAACCAGAGCAAGCCGGATAGTTCCTCGCGCTCGACGCGAGACAGCGGCGCCCTGGCGATCCGCTCTGCCACCGGTATAGTGGAATCGACCGTCGCCTCGGCCATGAGGCTCGCCAGCGGCCAAAGCGCGGGTTGCGGCGTTTCCAACACCCGCGCCTGCGGCACCTCCCATAATCGTACGGTGTCGAACTCGTACTGTAAAAGGCGCCGTTCGCCCCAGGCAATGGCGAAGGGTGATGCCGGCAGCCTCCGTCCCTGGCGCAGGAAGACCACCACCGAGCGGACCGGCAGGTGCTCACGGCGCCACAATCGGATGCCATATTCCGCGAGTCGCTCGCCGAGGTCCGGCTCGACTTTCGTTTGCAGTTCGACGTGCAACAGCCCACGCCTGCCGTTGGCGTCTTCGACTTCCATGACAATGTCGGCCTGCCGCGTCACCGCGGGAAGTTCGGATCGACGCTGCCCGCGCCAATGCAGGTCAGGCGCGACCACCGCCAGGAAGCCCTCCGGCGCCTGGGCCAGGAGCAGCTTGAGCGTCTGATCATAGTCGGGTCGGTCCGCTGGTGTCGCCATAGCCCGAGTGTCTCCGTGCTTCGAACGCACAATGCGGCGCGACAGCCAGCGCCTCCTCCGATCCCGGCTCGGGTTTGCTTCGCGGCGGCAGCGGTGGGAGGCCCAATGGATGAGCGGGGAGCGCTGCACCCGCAGGCGTCGTCTCGCCAAGACATGACGGTCGGCATGGTCGCCGTTATCACGTGTAGAGTTCGCTGACCGACTCGTCCATGTGAATGCGCCGGATGGCGGCGGCCAGGAGCGGCGCCACCGTCACCACCCGGACCTTGGGACTGTGCGCCTCGCCTGCCGCCGGCAAGGTGTCGGTGACGACGATCTCCTTCAGTGGTGATGCCTCTAGCCGTTGCACCGCGTCGCGCGCCAGGACGCCATGGACGGCTCCGGCCCGGACATCGGTCGCGCCCATCTCCAGCAGGAGGCGGGTTGCCTCGATCAGCGAGCCACCGAGGCCGATCAGGTCGTCGAACAGGAGGACCCGCTTGCCGCGGACATCGCCGATGACGTGGCGGGCGACGACGTGTTCGGAGTCCAGGCGCTCTTTGTCGACGATGGCCAGGCCGAGGTTCAGGCGCCGGGCGAACTCGCGCACGCGTTTAGCCCGGCCGAC
>JAICXR010000460.1 GCA_025980355.1 Chloroflexota bacterium
AGGGTGAGGTCGGTGATGACGGTTGAGGCCAGCCGTTGTCCGCGTTCCAGGGTGACGACCTCGCGGTAGCCGCTGGGGTCCGGGTTGGTGTGGCGCTCGATTTGGCCGACTTCCAGGTTGACCAACCAGCTTTCGCGGATCCCCGCTCGGGCATAGCGCGGCAACTTCGCCCGCCTATCGGCCAGGAAGGAGCTATCACCCACTTCAATGAGGAGGAAGACGTCGGCAGGGAGCGGATGGGCGGTGGTATAGAAGTCGTCGCGCGGCAGGAGCACCGCGAGATCCGGTTCCGGCTCCGTGTCGTCGGACAGTTGGTTCAGCGTCGGGTGGGGCTGCGCGTCGCGTCGCGGTTCGAGCTCATTGCTGGGGGGCCGAGCCCAGCGTCAGCTGCGTCGTCCAGGTCCGACCGCCGTCGGTCGTGGCGAGGATCTGCGATGGCCGCATGGGAGTGCCCCCGGCGACGAGCCAGCCCTGGTCGTCCGTCACGAAGGCGATGTCCGTGACCCCGGGCATGAGGCCGGGGACCGGGAAGTCTCGCCAGGTGCGGCCGGCGTCGGTGGTGCCGCCGATGGCGACGGCCGGTGGCGTCGTTGGCGAGGAAGGGTAGCACGCGCCGCACCAACCGGTGAGGTAGGCGGCGTCGGCGCTCACGACGGACAGCGCGCCGGCGTAGGGTCCCGGTTCCGGTCCGGCGCCGCGCTGCGGCAACTCGTGGCCCGTGATCAGTTGCCAGGAGGCGCCGCCGTTCGGGCCGCGATAGAGGGCGTAGAACTCGTTGCCGGCGCCCGGTTCACCGACGAAGAGGTCCCAGAGCACGCCGGGCGGGGCGCATTGCAAGCGCTGCCCGAGGCCGGTAAAGCGCGTGACCGCCGGCGGGAGCGCCACCTGCCGCCATGTGCCGCCGCCGTCCGTCGTGGCATAGAGGGCCGTCGGCGCAAGCTCCGGGGCCGGGCCGCGGCCCAGGAAGAGGCTCGTGTTGACGATCCAGCCGGTGTCCTGGCTCACGAAGCAAAGGCCGCCGGCGGCGATCGGCGTCGTCAGCGCCCGCCAGGTGACGCCGGCATCGGGCGTCTGGTAGAGCGTGCCGCCGGCCACGCCGTAGCCGGTCGCAAGGTTGAGGAAATGGATCTGGTTTAGGGGCTGGGGCGGTTCCGAGACCGGCAACCAATGCTGACCACCGTCGACGGTATGCAGCAGTACGTGCTGGCCGAGGGCCCACCCGTCATTCGCGTTCAGGACGTCCAGTTGCTCGATCACCGCCGGGCCGCTGAACTGGGTGGTCCAGGTGCTCCCACCGTCGGTGGTGGCGACGATCCGCTGACTACCCGCCGCCCAGCCATGTCGGCTGTCGGCGAACAGAATCGTGCGCAGGTCCGCCGCCGGTAGCGGCGCTTCCGGTGCTACCGGGTTATCGAGGACCACCGGTAGGCCATCCGGGTTCGGTTCCCAGGGGAAACGCTGGGTGTTGAGCCGTTCCTCCAATCCGTGCGGTCCGTTCACCCAGGTGCGATAGCCATCCGTGAAGGCGGTATGGTTATCCGCCTTCCGCCAGACCAAGAGGCCGCCGGTCGTGTGCTGGAGTCCGTCGCCGTTCGCCGGGTTGTGCTGCTCGTCGTCCAGGCACTGGCCGACCTGCTGCGGGATCATCTGTTCGAGCACGGCGAAGCCGAGGACAAACCGGCAATCGGCGGCGTGGGCCGCCGGAACGGCGGCCGGCCTGCTCGCCAGGGCCAGGGCAACCAGCACGGCACACCAGCGTCGAATGGTGGACACCGCGCACCTCCTCGACACGGGGAGAGCGAACGGGCGGCCTCCCATCCTTTACGACGCTGGACACCCGGCGGCGTAACATGACAGCGCTGCACAAGGGCCAGGGCGGCCCCGTATCCGCTCAGCTCCCCTCGCCGACTACCTATCGGCGTCGCCCCGGGGCTAGCCCGGCGTTGGTGAGAGGGCCAGGGCGGCGCCGAGGAGGAGCAGGACGACGCCGACGGCGCTGGGGACGAAGGCTCGCCGAGGACCGAGCTTCTCGACGGCGATGAGGACGGCGACCGAGGCCATCCAGCGGAGGTCCATAACGCCGAGCGCGGCCAGGGCCAGCATGAGGCCCCAGCAGCAGCCGAGGCAGTACGCCCCGTGCCCGAGGCCCATGCGCAGCGCGCCCGCCGTACCGCCTCGCCAGTGCGCCATCAGGTAGTCGAGTGGACCCTGGCAGTGCGCCAGGCAGATGCGCTTGAGCGGCGTGAACTGGTAGAGGCCGGCAGCAATCAGCGCCGCCGCGGTCAGCAGCGGCAGGCGATCCATCCAGTCCATGCGCGCCGCCAGCAGTGCGCCCACGCCGACATAGCCAGCGTAGGTCAGCAGGCCGAAGCTCTCCCAGGCGAGCAGGTAGCCCAGCGTGAAGAGGGCGACCCGAGCGCCCGAGCGGGCGGCCCGCGCGTAGAGGAGCAAGACCGGCCAGACGGAGGGGAACATCATGGCCGTCATCATCACCAGCCAGACGAGGAGGAAGAGGGCGGCAGGAACGACGCCGAGACGGCCACCCATGCCCATGGTCATCGGCACGCCGACGCCAGCCAAGGCGTCGTTCTGGCCGGCCAGCCGGCCGAGGAGCAGCCAGGCGAGGACGGTCAGCGCGACCAGCACCGCCAACAGGGGCACGGCGATGGTTCGCTCCGGCCAAGCCCGGCGGGCAGAAGGGGATAGGGCCATGAGAGACTCCTGCTCGGATGCGGGGCGCCGGCGCAAGGCCGTATCCGTGGGCAGCGCCGGCGCCAATGGTTGGGCGATCTGCCGCTAGCCTTTAGCTCGGGTCTGGCCCCTGATACTCGAAACTGCCCCAGGCGGCGTCCTGGCCGCTATGGTCGTAGGCGACGGGACCGCGGACGGCGAACTCGGCGGACGCAGCCTTGTGCATCTCCTTAGACGTGAACCCGGTAGGCAGCGACAC
>JAICXR010000071.1 GCA_025980355.1 Chloroflexota bacterium
GATCACCTGCGCCGAGGCGACGACCGCATGGGCACGGACGGCAGCGACGACCTGCTCTTCGATGCCGGGGTAGGGAACGCCCTCCGGCACCTTGATCTCGATCTGGACGGCGCAACGATCCTGCGCCAGCGCCAGCAACTCTTCCAGCGTCGGGATCTGCTGTGCCTCGTAGGTCCCATCACCGAAATGGATGGCACAGTTGAGGCGGCGGAGCTGCTCCAGCGTCATTGTGCCGATGCGCCCGCGACCCTCCGTCGTCCGGCTCACGTCCGGGTCGTGCATGAGCACCAGGTGGCCATCGATGGTCCGGTGGACGTCACATTCGATGGCGTCCGCTCCGGCGGCGATCCCCGCCCGAAAGGCGGCCATGGAATTCTCCGGCGCGAGAGCGGCTCCGCCACGGTGCCCGACACAGATCGTCATCGCTTCGTGCTCCTCTGTTCATGTGAATTGCCGTCGCCCCCCGCAGAATGCTAGCACGCGGCGGCGCTCCGGCGACCAGCGCCGGACGTGCTACACTAGGCCCGCTGAGGGCGGCAGGGAGGGGAAATGGCAGGGATCAAGCAGTTTTTCCAGGCGCATCCGTTCCTGGTCGCCTGGATCTTCCTGGCGATCGGCATGGTCGCCATCCTCCTCTGGACCAGCAGCGACGCCCACCTCCTGCCCCGCCAGTTGGCCTTCCTCGTCTTCACCACGATCTTGCTGGCCGGCGCCTGCGTCTGGATCATCAGTTGGGAAGAGCCGCTGTCGAGCGACCGGCCGTAAACCGTCAGCGTCGCCTCATGACGCCGCCCGCCAGGCTGCCGCGTCGCGCAGGATGTCGGACGGGTCGTTGAGCGTGCCGATCGCCAGGCGTACCCCGGCGACGGCGTAGCCGACCGTCGGCACGTAGAGCGGTATGGCCGGCACCTCGTCGGCGAAGCGCTGGGCGAAGCGAACGTAGCCGGTCTGCCGCGTATCCGGACTCGGTGCGCGCGTGGCGTCGACCGCCGCATCGGCCAGGGGATCGGACCACCCGCTGATGTTCAGCGCCCCGCCGGTGTGCCAGAGATCGGCCAGGTCGGGAAGGACGCCCCGTTGTTGCACGCCCAGCAGCGCCGCTTGGTAGTGGCCGGGGACTGCGAAATCGCGCAGCAGCCCGTCGAGGCCGACCTTCTCCACGGTGGTCTTGACGCCGATCGCTTGCCAGTCGCCGGCGACCGCTTGCGCCACGGCCAGTCGGGCCGGGTCGTCGTCCACCAGCAGCGTGATGGCCAGGGGAACGCCCTGCCGCGTCCGCCCGCCGCCGGACGCGGCCAGCCAGCCGGCGGCCTGCAGGTCCGCGCTGGCGGCGGCCGCGTCCGGGCCGGGAACGCCGGTGGCGTCGACCTCGGTGAAGCCGCCGGTAAGCGGGCCGCGCAACGGCAGGGCGGCGCCGTGCAGCGGGCCGTTGATCAATGATTGCCGGTTGATCGCCAGGTTGAGCGCTTGCCGAACGCCAGGATCGGCGAGGGTACTGTCGTGCGTGTTCAGGAAGACGAAGACCGGGCGGGCCAGCGTCGCACGCACCGTTGCCGCCGTAGCGGCGCCGGTGCCCAGCACGGTGACGGTCCCCTGGCCGGGCGCTGCGACGGGCGGCGGTGCCGGCGTGCTCCCCGCCCCTCCCCCTACCATGCTGATTCGCAGCTGGCGTGGGGCCAGCTCGTAGGCGTCCGCCAGTTGCAGCGTCGCGGCCAGGCTACTGGCCGCGACCACGCGGTAGGCCCCGCTGCCGATCGGGCGGCTGCTAAACGGCAGGAGCGCCAGCGCATCGGCCGGCGTCGCCGCGAGGAGGTGCGCCGGCAGAATCGGCAGCGTCGCCAGATCCAGGATATCCGCGCCGAGCGTGGCCGGCACGGTCAGCACGATCGTCTCCGCATCGGGCGCGGCGACCCGGACGCCCTGCCAGGCGTTCCGCAGCGCCGGATCGACGGGACTGCCGGCGGCGTCGATGAGACCCAGGGTGTAGGCGACATCGGCCGACGTGACGGCCGCCCCATCCTGCCAGCGCCGGTGCGGGTCCAGGTGGAAGATCCACGTCAGCCCATCCGCGCTCCCCCAGCTCGCCGCCAGGTCGGGCCGAAATTGGCCGTCGACTCCCGATGCCACCAGGCCGGAAAAGACCAGGGCGGCGACCGCTCGCGCCGGAGCGCTCGCGCTGAGGAGCGGGTTGAGCGTGTCCAGCACGCCCGGCAAGGTCACGGTTACGGAGGTGAGGACGGGACGCGGCGTCGCGGTTGGTGGCGGGATTACCGCCGTCGGTAGTGCCGTTGCGGTGGGCGCTGATACCGCGGTCGGGACCGGCGTCGCGAGCGCCGCCCGGCTGCACCCGGCGACCAGGATCGCCAGGGCCAGCGCCTGCAGCCCGACGATCGCCCGCCAGGGACGCCTCAGGAGACGACGCGGACCGTGAAGATGGACAGGGCGCAAAAGATGATCGCGACGGTAATCGTGATCTGGAAAATCACCCGCTCCGCGCCCCGCCTCGTGCGGATTACCGCGTTGTCCTGGCCGAACACCGAACCGAGGCCGCTGCCGCGCGCCTGGAGCAGCACCAGGGCGACTAATAGGATGCACACGAGGATCTGGATGACGTTGAGGTACGGTCCCATTGGGCGCCTTGTCCTGCCGGTGCGCGCCGTGCGCATTACCTGGAGATTGTACCCGGTAGCGGGCGCCGGCGATTATTTCGCCGCCGGTGGTCCCTGCGCGAACTGGGCCGGACTCGAAAAGAGCATGAACCAGCGCTTCCAGTCAGGCGTCGTCTCCGGTGTCGCGGCCTTCGGGACGGCCGGTGCAGTGACGGCGGGCGCGGGTGCAGCGGCGACGCCGCCGGCCGGGAGCGGCGCGATCTGGACGTGCACCACGTGGTCGCCCGGCTTCATCATGCCCAGTTGCTGACGCGCCACCTGTTCCGCGTAGGCCGGGGTCTGCTCGTAGGCCAACTGGCTACTCAAGGCCGCGTTTTGCTGCTTGATGGTGTCGACGTTGCCCTGGGCGTTCTCCAGTTGGACGGCCAGTACCTGATTGATCACCACCGCCCTGGACGTGCGCACCGCGAAATAGAGGGAGACGACAACGGCCAGGACCACGAAGACATGGCGGTAGGTGGGGCGGACGCCGCGCATCACCTCGGCGCGCCGAGCGCCGCCTCCGCCAGCACCGTGTAGCGGGCACCATCGGGGAAGAGGTCGCTGCGCAGCAGGCAGATGGCCGGTGCCGGAAAGCCGCCCGCCCCGGGCCACTGGCGCGCGTGCAGCGCGGCGGCGATGGCCGCCGCCTGACCGCGCAGGAGCGGCGGTCGCAGCCGGCCCAGACTGACGTGCGGATGGTACTGACGCTCGTCCAGGGCGTACCCCGCCTCCCGAAGCGCCTCCGTCACCTGCGTGTGTACCGCCTGGAGGGCGCCGCGCGCGTCCTGCACGGCGGCGGCGATCACGATGGGGTGCCGGCCGGGAGGAAACAGCTCCGGCTGGAGCAACGTCAGCGGGATCGGACGATGTTCCCTCGCGACGCTCGCCACGGCGGGCCAGGCCGCCGCCAACTGCCGGTGCGGCGTCTCGCCCAGGAAGGCGAGGGTCAGGTGGAGTCCTTCCGGCGCTTGCCAGCGCACCGGCAAGGCTTGGAGGTCGGCGTCGCTGCGCAAGGCTTCCAGGGTGGCCACCGCCGACGGGACGAGCACCGCGAGGAAGGCTCGCACGACGCCGGTGCCGCTAAGTTCCAATCCCGGGCGCTCCACCGCTGCGGCCATCGTCCCTCCTGTCCTTGCCATCCCGAGGTCAAGGGTACGCCGCCCGGAACGACGCGGCGAAGTGGATAGCCATCTGGTCCCAGGGTCGATGCAGCCCGGCTCAGCGGCCGCCGCCCGGCCACTCACTCGGCGTCACATCCAGCGCGGCGACGTTGGGATCCTGCTCCATCGAACGTGGCATGAGGGATCCGGTTCGATAGCCGCCGGATGTCCGGGCCCGAGAGCGGGCGTAGCGGGCGTAATGGCTGTGCCAGGCGTGCAAGGACCAGTCCTGGTACACGGCGAGGGCGGGGCTCAGGCCACGCGCGTGGAGCTCGTGTTCGACGATCCCGCCGGCGTGCGGATCGTCATAGCGCCGTGGTAATGGGGAGCCGAAGCCGTGCCCGTAATGCACCATCTCGTGGGCAATGGTGATCACGCAGACCTCTTCCGGCGCCTCCAGGTGTTGCAGCAAGCGATTGATGCCAATGTGGCTGGAACGTCCGCTCTCCGAGAGCGCGATCCAACCAAGCCGGGTTTTTGACGGGCGGCAGTAGCCGATGTGGACGGTGTTCGCCACCGGAACATCGGAAAAGTGCCGATCCCAGAGCGTCGTCAGCGCGGTCTCCAGCCAGAGGTGCGTCCGGACCTGATTCATGCATCCCTCATCACGTGCGCGGCCTGTGTCTCAGACATCGACGCCGGCCTCGGCAAACCCGCCCTCATGATGGGGAACACCGCTGGCGGGATGGGAGCAAAGTACCACGTCACGGTTGTGTTCCGAGCCATCTGGGCCAGTAACAAGCATGCGTCAACACTGCTCCCCAGCCCGGCCACCGGCGGAAGGGACAGCAACGGCGGCGCAGCCGCCGTGCGGCGCGGTAGCCGCGTCGTTCCCGTGTGCCGTACAGTAATGGGGTGAAAATTCGGCGTTTCCTGTGGGTCTGCTGGCGAGTGCTCCGGTCCGGACAGTTGGCGGCGATGCTCCTCCTGGTCCTGCTTGGCGCGTCGCCCTTCATCTACCGGGCGCTGCCCTCCACGCGGTCGCTCAAACTGACCAAAGTGGCGCTGCTGGTGGCCTTTTCCGGCCAGCTTCAGGCGCGCGGCAACGACCTTTACGCGGCGACGCAGTTAGCGGTGGAGCAGGCGAACGCCGATGGCGGAGGACACTCGCTGGCAACGGTGAGCGCCCTGGACGATCGGGCGCAGCCCCAGGTGGCCGCCGACCAGGCGCGCGGCGTCGCCGCCGATCCGGCGATTGGCGCGGTGCTGTGCTGCAGCACCAGCGGCGCCGAGCAGGCGGTGGCCGCCCTGCTGCCGGCGCGCGAGCCGCTCCTGTCCGTCCTCCCAGTAACGCAGGCCGTGGCCGGCGCGGAAGCGACGCTGGCGCGTCAGGAGTTCGGCGCCGGCTCGGTAATCCTGCTCAGCGACGAGACGATCCCCCAGGACGCCCGGGCCGGCGCCCTCCAGGTCCGATTCCAGTCCGTTGGCGACGCCGTCGACGTCGTGCCGCTGGATTTCGCCGCGGGCAGCCAGCCCGACGTGGTCGCCAGCGTGGTGGCGCAGCACGCGCCGGCCCTCGTCGTGCTGGACATGGATTACCCCGCCGCGGCGGCCATGGGCGCCGCTTTGCGCGCCGCAGGCGTGACCGCTCCGCTCCTCGGCGACGACCGGCTCGATGGGGCGCCGGCAGCGGCGCTGCTCGGCAACCTCGGCCCCGTGTGGTACATCGCCGCCGACCGGGCCGCCCTACTCCGTCAGACGCCAGACACCTTTACCGGGGTGTTCGATCGGTTGCGCGGACATCCGCCGTCCGGACGTGACACCCTGGCCTATCTCCAGGCTCGGGCCGCCGTCCACGACGGCGTGTCGCCCGTGCAGGTGGGTCGTCTCCCGCTCGTCCTCTACCAGATGACGCCCGGCGCCTACCCCGGCCGGGCCGTCGCGACGGCGGGGAACGGCGTACCGTGACCGGCGCGCGCCCGCTCCAACCGAACGACGTGCCCCGGCTGCATCTCCGCTACGATAGCCTGTTCACGCGGGTGACGTTGCAGGAGCACGTGCGCGATCATCCCGGTCTCGCCTGGACGAACGATCACTACGAATACGTGGTGGCCGCGCGCTGGAAGTCCCGGGACGCCATCGGCGATATCCTGGAGTTGAGCGGCCCGGGGGGAGGCTTCCGCGGCCTCTTGCCGTCGGCCCTGCGCGATAGCCAGTGGCCGGAACGGCGCGCCGCCCTGATCGAAGGCCTCCTGGGCGGCCTCCGGCAGCGGGGCTGTTCGCTGGTGCTGGTCGGGGAGAAGGAGGCCGCGCGTAGCCTGCAGCCCTTCCTGGCCCTCGGCTTCGAGCCGGTGGAGGACATCGTGTATTACCGGAAGGCGGACAGCCGTGTGCCGCGCCCGTCGTCCCGCTTGACGTTGCGCCCATTGCGCTTCGCCGATATTCCCGACCTCGTCGAACTGGAACAACGGGTGTTCCCCTGGCTGTGGTGGTACGGCGACGACGAATGGTACTTGATCACCCTGCTGGCGGACGTCGAAACGAACCTCGCCTTGCTGGACGGCCGGCTGGTTGGCTATGAGACGCACACGGTCCGCGGCGACCACGGCCACCTGGACCGCCTGGGGATCGACCCGGCGGTCCAGGGCCAGGGCCTGGGCGAGGAGCTGCTGCTGCTGGCGACACGCCGCATCGGGCAACTGGGTGGCAAAGAGGTCGGCCTCTCCACGCAGCGCGACAATATGCGCGCCCGGCGCCTGTACGAGAAATATGGCTTCCAGGTCATGAGCCGCGGTTTACGGTATTACGGTCGCGTCCTCGACCCGGCCGCGGAAGACTTGCTGGCCAGACCCCGCGCTTGACCCACGTGCGACGTTACGGCGGTCAGGGGCGTCCGGCGGTCCGGCGCGCGCGGGTGGCGGCGAGCCACGCGGAGCGCGCTTGTTCCATGTCCGCCAGGCGCACGCCTCCATGGTTGCCGGCGCAGACGCAGCGCGCGATGACGCCTTCGCTGTCCTGGTCGTCGCCGGTCTCGAAGGCCACGCAGCGCTGGCGGTCGATCCAACTGCCCATCAACCGGAGCGCCAGCTCATAACGCCCGGGCGCCGCATCCGGGCGACCCGTGCCCCGGCGGCCGCGGGCTTCCCGCGCAATCTGCGTCAACTCGTCGATGGCGTACCGGCGACCGATGGGGACGCCACCCGCTCCCCGGCGGCGCTCGCCCTCGACGACGAGGGCAGCATTCGGACGATAGCGGAGCCGGACATTGCGTAGGCCGTCGGTATCCAACTCGTGGCCGAGGGCCCGCAACCGGTCGGTCCAGGTGGCGCCCGGCGGCGTCTCCTCTTCCACTGCGTGTGGTGCTGCGTCCACGATCCCTGTCCTTCCCGAATACGCGTCCCGCTCGCGGCCACCTCCCGCCGATGTCGTCGCGGTAGTGCGGCGACATCCCCTATCATAGCCGCGTCGGCGCGGTATGCGCGCCCATTATCGCCTGAGCGGCACAATCGGCGCTCAACGCCGTGCCCTCGATCGGAAAGGACACCAGAACCATGCGCGAGCTGCACGCCAGCGGCGGCGGGTTGCACCTGATCCAAGGAGACATCACGAAGCTCGCCGTCGACGCAATCGTCAATGCCGCCAACTCCAGCCTGCTCGGCGGCGGCGGTGTCGATGGAGCCATTCACGCCGCTGGCGGCCCGGCGATCCTTGCGGAGTGCCGGCGACTCGGCGGTTGCCCGACGGGCGAAGCGCGCGTCACCACGGCCGGCAAACTGCCGGCCCGCTACGTCATCCACACGGTCGGTCCGATCTGGCGGGGCGGCTACGCCGGGGAAGCAGACCTGCTCGCCTCCGCCTATCGGAACAGTCTGGCCATCGCCAAAGAACTCCAGGTCGCCAGCGTCGCCTTCCCATCGATCTCGACGGGTGTCTATGGCTACCCGATCGAGCAGGCCGCCCCGATCGCGCTTGCTACCACCCTGGAAGCGCTACAGGAGCCGGGGTCCCTGCGCGACATCACGTTCGTGCTCTTCAGCGCCAGCGACCTGCGCGTCTACGAAGCCGCCCTGGCCGAAGCCGCTCCGCGGCCGTAGCACGCTCCACCCGGGGGAGCGCCGCTTGACCGGTCGCCGCCGGCAGGGGTAGCATGCGGCCATCGGGGCTGTAGCTCAATTGGGAGAGCATCGCCTTTGCACGGCGGAGGTTTGGGGTTCGAGCCCCCACAGCTCCACAGGATCTGGCAACGAGAGGCGATGCGCCCCGCAGCTCGTTTGGCTGTCCTTCGGGCCGGAGGATGGTGAATGGTGAAGTCTCCCCGGAAGGGCAGCCGGCAGGTATCGCCCGCTGTCGCGCCTGCGGCGGTGGCTGCGCTGGTGGCGCTGCTGCGCGACCTGCCGCCTTCCGCCGAGGCTGATACGGTGCGCGCCGCCGTCGGCGCCGCCGGTGACGCCGTGCTGCCGGCGACCCGGGCCCTGGCCAGCGCCGGCGACGCCGACGCGATCGCTGCCCTCGCCGCCCTCGTGACGGTTCCCGAATTCGCGCTGCCGGCCATTGAGGCGCTGGGTCACATCCACGATGAGGGCGCCGTGCAAATTCTCCGGCAAGTCGCGGCCGCCCCCTCCGGCAAGGCCGAAGGCAAGGCTGCCCGGCGGGCCCTGCACGCTCTGGCCGGCGCGGGAATGACCGTCGAGGTACCCCGTCCCGCCGCTAGTCAGGCGCTCTTCCAGCCGCCTCCGGCCGATGGCGTCGCCTGGAGCGGTGCCCTCGGTGGGCCGATCGGCGCCGAGGGCAGTCGCTCGCTCCTTCTCGGGCAGAAACGACTGCCCGTCGGCGCGGCCACCGCCATCGCCGTCGTCAATGAAGACGGCGGCATATTGTACTTCCAGACGGCTCCCCAGACCCACCGGCAACTGGACAAAGACTGGCAGATCTTCCTGGACGAGCGCCCGGAGACGATGGCGCAGGAGATCCCCTTTCCGTACGCCCAATGGCTCTTGGGCGAAGCAGCCGACCGCATGACGGCGGCCGGACTGGAGGTGCCGGAAGAGTTCACCGATTGGCTGGAGTTCTCCGGCGGGCGACCCGCCGACGTTTCTGTCCGGTTCATCTACGACGAAGCCAGCGTCGACCCAGCGTCGCCGCCCCCGGTCTCCGCCTCCAGCGCCGAGGCGCTCCTGGAGGAGCCGGAGATCGCGCCCTGGGTGTTGCCGTTCGACGCCGTTTCCGCTTACGGCGCGGAGTTACTGAGCGCCCGCAACTCCCCGATTGTGCTCAGTGAGGCCGCCGAACTGGGCCGCGAACACCAGATCGCCGCCCGTGCCGCCAACGAGCAGTTCGGTGCCGAACAGCGCAACACCTACCAGCGCCGCCTGGAGGAGACCGCCCTGCTCTTCCTCCGCAGCGGTCGGGAAGCGCGGGCGCAAGCGGCGCTGGCGACCGCCATCGCCCTGGGCGATACCACGCAGTCGCCGGCCGAGATTCCGTTTGTCGTCGCCCTCACGCGACGGGCGATCGAGGCCGCCGCCGAGGTCGAAGCGCCCACCAGCAGCGAAGGTCAGGCGGCACGCGCGATGCTGTACGGCGCGGAGGGGGAGTAGCGGCCGCGTCGTCCGGTGCACGTAGACACGCCATTAGAACGTCGTCTCCAGTTCCTGCGTTTGCCCGGTCGCCGCCGCCTCGGCGGCCTTGACCATGATCTCCAGGCTGTGCCGCGCCAGCGTGCCGCTCGGGATTGGTGGCGTACCCGTGCGGATGCAGTCTACGAAGTGGCCGAGGCTGGTCAGCCGGGGGCTGCTGAACTCGCGGCCGCCGCTGATCGAGCCGGGCAACGCCTGGTGACCGGTGGTGCGCGTGGGTATCTCCCAGTGCATCGCCGCGTCGCCGGCGCCGGGGCGCTCCAGGACGCCGCCGGAGGAGAAACGCATGTAGCCGGCTTGCGGCGCGTTCACCAGGATCGTGCCCTGGGAGCCGTAGACCTCCAGGGCGGGCGACAGTTGGGCCACCGTGCAGTAGTTGGTGATGATGCTGGCCAGCGCCCCATTGCGCATCTGGAGCGTGAGGAGGGCATTATCGACGATGTCCGGGCGCAGCGGGGCATTGTTGATCAATCGCTCCTCGACACTGCGCGTGTAGACGGCGGTGACGCGCGCCGCCGGGCCCGCCACGCCGAGCACCCAGGTCAGGGCGTGGACGCCCATGTCGAAGATCACGCTGCCCCCGTGCTCCTGGAAATAGAACCAGGGGCGGTCCGGCGGCCCGGCGTGCGCCGAGCGCGACACCACTAGGCAGGGCTGGCCGATCCGGCCGGCGGCGATGTCCTGGCGAACCTGATCCGCATACGGGTGCATGACGTGGGGCGGCTCGCACTGGAGGACGAGGTGGCGCCGCTCCGCCTCGGCGATCAGTTGATCGGCCTCGGCCAGACTGGTCGCCATCGGCTTCTGGACGAGCACGTGCTTGCCGGCGCGCAAGGCGGCCAGGGCGAGCTCGGCGTGGGTGCCGATGGTGGTCGCCACGACGACGGCCGCGAGACCGGGATGGGCGAGGAGGGCGCGATGGTCGGCGTAGGCGGTGGCACCGGCCTCCGCCGCCAGGGCCTCGGCCTTCTCCGGAACGGCATCGGCGATCGCCACCAGCCGTACGGCCGACGAGGCCAGGGCCCGGGCCGCCCCGACGTACATGCCGCGCGCGATGGCGCCGGCGCCGATCAGTCCGATATCTAACGTTGCTGCCACCGGTGCGGCTCCCCCTGCGTCGTTGCCCGGCGCCTGTCCGCTCGTCACGCGCCTTCCGGCTAGTGTAGAGCCTGACCGCCACCGACGGCAATGCCCGGCGGCACGCGAACTGCTAGAATCCAGCGACGAAAGGGGGGGCCTGGCCCATGGCGATCAATCCGGCGATCTTCAAAGAGTACGACGTGCGCGGCACCTATCCCGACCAACTGAACGATGACGCCGCCTATGCCGTGGCGCGCGCCTTCGTTGCCGAGCTTGGCGTGGCGCAGGTCGCGGTCGGTCGGGACATGCGGCTGTCCTCGCCGTCCATCGCCGCCGCCGCCATCCGTGGCGTCGTCGACCAGGGAGCCGAGGCGGTCGACCTGGGGATGACGAGTTCGGACGAGCTCTATTTTGCGGTCGGCCACTTCGGCTACCAGTCAGGCGTGATGATCACGGCCTCCCATAATCCCGGCAACTACAACGGCCTCAAGTTCTGCTTGAAGGACGCCGTGCCGGTGAGCAGCCAGACCGGACTGAACCGGGTGCGCGGTATGGTGCTCGCCGACACCATACCGGCGGGTCGCGCCGGCGGCAAGGTGACGAAGGTCGACGCGCTGCCGGGGTACATCGAGCGCATGCACACGTTCATCCACAAGGGCGACCTCAAGGGGTTGCGGGTCGCCGTGGACGCCGGCAACGGCATGGCCGGCATGATCATACCGGCGGTGTTCGCCGGGC
>JAICXR010000571.1 GCA_025980355.1 Chloroflexota bacterium
AGCGAGCGCTTGGCGAGCAGCGCGCCGACCAGCAGGGCCAGCACCCAGAGGGTACCCGTCGCCTGCGGCTCCAAGAGGAACGGGCAGCAGGCCGCGATGACGGGCAGGATGCGTCGGTAGAATGGCACGCGGAAGTCTCCTCGGGTAGACCGGATCTCAGCAATCCCAGCCTACCGGGAGACTTCCTCCCGCTCAGCAACCGGACGCAGGGTAAGCGTCAGGCGATCGGCCCCATTGACAAGCGGCGCGCATACCTGATAATGCCGCTGTACCGCATTCAGCGCCGCCGTCTGGTTGACCGCGGCGACGCGATGATGGGCGATGCCGCCATCGGCGCCGTCGCCGCTTCCATAGAGGGGGGTGAGTATGGCCGCGACGCAGACGCCCTGGCAGATCGAGGGCGACTACTTCGAGAATTGCAATTGTGACATCGTCTGTCCCTGCCTGTTCTCGGCGGGCACCCCGATGACGGCTCAGCCGACCGCCGGGGCGTGCGAGGTGCCGTTTGCCTTCCACGTCGAGCGGGGCCGCTTCGGCGACGTGTCGCTCGACGGCCTGAACGCCGTGGTGATCTTTCGGACGCCGGGGGTCATGGCGGCGGGCAACGCCTCCGTCGCCCTCTACCTCGATGAGCGGGCGGACGACCGACAGCGCGAGGGATTGCAGGCCATTTTCACCGGTGCCGTCGGCGGGCCGGTCGGGGCCCTGGCGCCGCTGATCTCGACGGTGCTCGGGGTGAAGACCGTCCCGATCACGTATACCAAAGACGGGCAGCACCGTGTGGTGGAGATCCCCGGCATTATGCAGGTGGGCGTACGGGCGGTGCCGAGCATGAATCCGGAGGGTCCCGTGCTGGTCAGTAACGCCCATCCCTTCGCCATGGAGTCCCTGGCGATGGCCGTCGGCGACGACGGCAACCGCTGGGAGGACTACGGCATGCGCTGGGACAACTCCGGCAAGAATGGCCACTACGCACCAATCCGCTGGTCCGCCAATTAAGGTGCCACGGCCGCCGAGGGGCGGCAACGGGGTGGGGCAGCCCCATCCCATCCCCGGTCGGTGACGGGCGCAGCACGGTCGTGAGATGGAGCGACTGATGGCAGCCATGGACACGGCGCTACCCGCACGGCAGCGCAACCTGATCCTGGGCGTGTTGCTGCTCCTCGCGGCCGGCGCCTGGGCGGTGTTGATCCGGCAAGCGGCCAAGGACGACGCGATGGCCATGGGGGCGGGCGGGCCGGCGATGGGGATGGCCGCGCCGCTCTTCCTCGCGATCTGGGTCCTGATGATGGTGGCGATGATGTTCCCGACGGCGGCACCGATGATCCTGACGTTCGCCGCCATCGCCGCCGGCAAACGCCTACGCGGACAGCCCTTCGCGCCGACCTGGCTGTTCGTCAGCGCGTATCTGCTCGTGTGGTCACTCGTCGGAATCGTCGCCTACACGTTGGCGCTGGGCGCGGAGCGGCTGGCTGGGGCGGTACCCTGGCTCCTCGCGCACGGCGCACAGGCCGGGGGCGTGGTGCTCATCATGGCCGGGATCTATCAGCTCTCGCCGCTCAAGCGGGTGTGCCTCGTGAAATGCCGCTCGCCGCTGCAGTTCGTCCTCGGCTCCTGGCGCGACGGCCGTGGCGGCGCCTTCCGCATGGGCCTCGCCCACGGTGTCTACTGCCTCGGCTGTTGCTGGCTCCTCTTCCTGGTCCTCTTCCCGCTCGGCGTGATGAACATCGCCGTCATGGCCGCGCTCACGGCGCTGATCTTCGCCGAGAAGTCGTTGCCGGCCGGCCGGCGCATCGGCCAGGTCGCCGCGGGCGCGCTCATCACCTACGGCGTCGTCGTGCTGTTCCTCCCTGCCGCCCTACCGGCCA
>JAICXR010000101.1 GCA_025980355.1 Chloroflexota bacterium
CTTCTGGACCGTGCCGATCGCTCGCTGGGACGCGATGTTCGAGGCCGGCGTGCGCGCCCATTATGTCAGCAGCATGCTGGCCGCGCCGCTCATGATCGCCCAACGTTCCGGCCTGATCGTGAATATCTCCGCCCTGGCGGCAACCAGGGTCGACAGCGGCGTCTGTTACGGCACGGCCAAGGCCGCCACCGACCATATGGCCGCCAGCATGGCCCACGATCTACGCGAGCACAATGTCGCCGCGATCGCGCTCTATCCGGGACTGGTCCGCACCGAGTCGGTCCTCCGTGCCGGGGAGCACTTCGACCTCGCCAACTCCGAATCGCCGCAATTCATCGGGCGGGCGGTCGCCGCCCTCGCGGCCGATCCCCAGGTGATGCGAAAGTCCGGTCAGGTGCTCTATGCGGCGGAACTGGCGGTCGAGTACGGCTTCATGGACATCGACGGCCGGCAACCCACGTCGTTGCGTGGCGCCTAGCCATCAGCGAATCGCGACCGCTGCGCTGATGGGCCTGGCTTGCAGGCGATCGGTGCCGTCGCCACGGTGGCCGGGGCGTCCGTCGTCATGCTGCGCCTGGCGCTCGCCGCGACGATGAACCCGCGGCGCCGAGGGAGCGACCGGCCAAAATGGGCAGTCCCATATGGGTCACCGCATCCGCTACAATTGCCGCTGCTATACTAGGGCGCGCCCCGATGGGCATCCTGGAAAGGCCGCACCCGGCGATCGCCGGTGGTGAGCCCCACTGGAACGCCTCGACCAGTGACGAGCGGAGATCCTGAGCCGGTGTTCCGTCCCTTCAGCGCCCTGCTTGGCCTATTTTCCAAAGACCTCGGCATCGATCTCGGCACGGCGAATACCCTGGTGTACGTCCGGAACGAAGGCGTGGTGATCTCGGAGCCGTCCGTCGTCGCCAAGGATATGCGCACCGGTAAGGTCTTCGCCGTCGGTACGGAGGCAAAGCGCATGGTCGGGCGGACGCCGGCCTCGATCGTCGCCATCCGCCCGTTGAAGGACGGGGTCATCTCCGATTTCGACGTCGTGGAAAGCATGCTGCGCCACTGGATCAAGCAGGTCCACGACCGCTACCTGTTCGCCCCGGCGCCGCGGGTCGCCATCGGCATCCCGAGCGGCGCGACGGAAGTGGAATGGCGCGCCGTCCGCGAGGCGGCGCTGAACTCCGGCGCCCGCGAAGCCTACTTGATCGAAGAGCCGATGGCGTCGGCCATCGGCTGCGGCCTCCCGGTGTCCGACCCGGCCGGCAACATGGTCGTGGACATCGGCGGTGGTACCACCGAGATCGCCGTCATTTCCCTGGGCGGCATCGTGGTGAACCGCTCCATCCGCATCGCCGGCGATGAGATCGATGACATGATCATGCAGTACATGCGGCGCGAACATAATCTCCTGATCGGTGAACGCATGGCCGAGGAGACGAAGATCGCCGTCGGATCGGCCTGCGCGCTGTCGCAAGAGGTGATCACGACCTTGCGCGGCCGCGACTTGCGTACGGGCTTGCCGGCGTCGGTGCAGGTCACCAGCGTCGACGTCCGCCAGGCGATTACCGGGCCGGTGAACGCCATCGTCGCCGAGGTCAAGGCGGCGCTGGAAGAGACACCGCCGGAGCTGGTGGCCGACATCATGGATCGGGGCATCATGCTGGCCGGCGGCGGCGCCCTGTTGCACGGGCTAGATTCGCGCTTGCGAGAGGAGACGCTGATGCCCGTCACCATCGCCGATGATCCGCTGACCTGTGTCGTGCGGGGGACCGGGAAGTGCCTGGAAGAGTTGGAGTTGCTCCAGAAGGTGACGCTGTCGCATCCCTCCGAATCCAGCGCGCGCAGCCGCTAGGAGATTTCGATGCGCCTTCAGCGGTTGATCCGATGGGTGTCCATCCTGCTCATCGGCGCGTTCGGCCTCGTCGCCCTGGACACGCTCCAACTGGACCGCCACTACCAGATCGCCGGGGAGACGCTGCTGGCCCCGTTCACGTGGGCGGCCGCGGTCATCGGCGATGATGTCGCCGGGACCTGGCAATCCATTTCCGCCATCGGCCAGTTGGAGCAGGAAAACCGCCAGTTGCGGGCCGAGAATGCCCGGCTCGCCCAGCAGAACCTGCAGTTGCAGGCGGCCGGCCAGGTGAATGGCACGCTTCGCCAACTCCTCGACTACAAGCAGGCGCATCCGGAGCACCAATATCATCCGGCGGCGGTGATCGCGCGGGGAACCAATAACCTGGAGGCGATGCTCACCATCGATCAAGGGTCCGGCGACGCCCTCCGTCTCGGCATGGCCGTCGTCGATGCCGGCGGGCTGGTTGGCCAGATCACCCGCCTCGCCCCGCACGCCGCGGTGGTGACGCCGGTGGACAATGCCGGCAGCGCGGTCGCCGTCTACGTCGCCGTGGCGGGCGGTACCGACAAGACCGATCCTTCCGGCATCGTGCAATACGAGCCCGGGTCCGGCTTGCTCTTGAAGTTCGTCCAGGCGACGGCGCCGTTGCAGCCCGGCGCGGCCGTGCTGACGTCCGGCCTGGGCGGCACCTTCGCGCGCGATTTGCCGGTGGGGCGTATCGGACGGGTCCAGCAGAGCCCGGTCGCCCTCTTCCAGATGGCGCTCGTGACGCCCGCCGCCGACTTGCAGAACGATCAGCAAGTGCTCGTCGTCACCGACTTCGTGCCCCAACCGTTGCCCGGCGTCACGCCGTGAAGCCGCTGCTCCTGCTCGGTCTGGCCGTCCTCGTCGTGCTCCAGGGGACCTGGCTGCCGCATGTCCGGGTCGCGGGCGTCATGCCGGATGCGGTCCTCGTCGTATTAAGCAGCTGGGCGCTGCTGGCCGGGGGCGTGGCGGTGGCGCCGCTCGCCGCGGCGGCGGGGGTGCTGCTGGACCTGATCGCCGGGGCGCCGCTCGGGCTGTCGGCGGCGGCGCTGTTGACCGCCATCCTCTGTGTCGGCTGGTGGCGTGGCACGGTCTTCTTCACCGGGATCGGCGTCTTCGTGGTGGGCGCGGTGGTGGCGACCCTCGCCTACGACGCCACCCTGCTGGTCGGCTTGCAGTCGCTCCACGATCCGATTAATTGGCGGACGGCGCTCCGCCAGGTGGTTGGGCCTAGCGCCCTCTTCAACGGCCTGCTGGCGCTGCCGGTCGGCTACGCCTGCAGCGCCCTGGCCCGCCGGCTCGGCACGCTGGACTCCGTCGCGCACCTCCGCGCCGGGTAGGCATGTATGCTGGACAAGGTTCGTGCCCGCCGCCACATCTACATGCGCCTTGCCGTGCCGCTGGCCTTCGCCATCCTGATCGGGCGACTCTGGTACGTCCAGATCGTCGAAGGTCCCCAGTTCCAACAGCAGTCGGACCAGAATCACCTGCGCGTCGACGTGGTCGCCCCGGCGCGCGGCATCGTCTACGACCGCTACGACCAGCAGTTGGTGGAGAACGCGCCGAGTTGGAACGTGTCGGTGATCCCGGCCGACCTGGAGCGGGCCGACGCCCACGCGGTGCTCTCGCTGCTCGCCCAGTACACCCATGCCAGCCTCACCCGTTTGGAACAGCAGGTGCACGACGATACCGACAACCCGGCCCTGCCGCTGCCGCTTCTGACGAACGTGCCGCGCGACACCGCCTTGACGCTGACGGAACACCTGAACGAGCTGCCGGGCATCCACGTCGATTCGTCCGCGGTGCGCCAGTACGTTGACGGCCCGGATTTCGCCAATATTTTAGGCTACGTCGGTCCGATCAACCAGGCGCAGTTCGATGCCGCCAGGGACACGGCCCAGCCTTATGCCCTCGACGACGTGGCCGGGCAGGCCGGCGTGGAGCAGCTCTACGAGGCCCAACTGCGCGGCCAGTTGGGGCACCGCACCGTGGTCGTCGACGTCGGCGGGCGGACCGTCGGCACCCTCGGGGAACAGGCGGCCGCTCCGGGCGACAGCGTGGAACTGACCATCGACGCCGGCGTACAGCGCGCCGCCTACCAGGCGCTCGTGAACGCCATCGGGCAAACGGGCGGCACGGAGGGCGCGGCGGTCGCGATCGATCCGCGCGACGGCGCGGTGATCGCCCTGGTCTCCGTTCCGTCGTTCGATCCCAATCTCTTCGCCCAGGGCATCAGCCAGGCGACCTGGGACCAGTTGAATAGCGATCCGGCCAGACCGCTCCTGGACCACGCCATCGCCGCCCAGTATCCGCCCGGCTCCATGCTCAATCCGTTTCTCGCCGCCGCCGCGCTGCAGGACGCCGTCGTGACGCCGGCGCAGGCGCTGGCGTGCCCCTCGGTGCTCACGGAGCAGGGGTGGAACTTTTACAACCCGATCGGCATCGGCGGCGGTCCCTTCACGCTGGCGCAGGCGTTGGCGCGGCATTGCGACACGCTCTTTGCGGCGCTCAGCGGCGGCGCCAAGACCGCCGGCCTGAACGTCGCGGGCCTGGGGCAGGACAAGCTGTTAGCCTGGCTGCGCAACTTCGGCTTCGCGCAGGACACCGGCATCGATTTGCCGGCGGAGGCGCCGGGCTTCTTGCCGGACCCGGCCTGGTACCAACGCAATCAGAATCAGGCCTGGACGCCCCTGGACACCTACCTGGTGGCGGCCGGTGCCGGGCCCTTCGCGGTCACACCGCTGCAACTGGCGGTGGCGACGGCGGCGCTGGCCAACGGCGGGGTCATCTACCGGCCGGAACTGCTGCAACGCCTGATCACGCCCGATGGCAACGTGCTGCAGCAGTTGCAGCCGGAGGCGCTCCGCCGACTCGGCCTGTCGCCGGCGGTGTTGCAGGCAGTCAGGAGCGGGCTTGCCCAGAGCGTCAACGGTGGCGCTTCCAGGGCCATCGACCTCCCGACGCTCGCCGTCGCCGGGATGGGAGCGGCGGCGGCGCCGAACACCGGCGGCGTCGGGCAGGCCGGCCTGGACTCCTGGTGGTCGGGCTTCGCGCCGGTCGACGGCCCGCAACTGGTCGTGACCGTGCTGGTGGCCGGCGGCAACGATCCCGACGCCGGCATGCCGGTGGCCAGGGCGATGTTCAACGCCTACTTTACGCCGGCCAGGGCCGAGACGGGCAGCCATGCCGGCTAAGCTCTGGCGCTATTTCGATCCGTTGCTGGTGACAGTGAGCCTGCTGCTGACGATCTACGGCGTCGCCATGGTCTATGCGGCGTTGGCGGCGCCGGGGGCGGACACCGCCGCCCGGAGCGCCGCCATCCACGAGGCCATGTACGGCGCGATCGGCCTGTTCCTGCTCATCGCCGCCTGCTTTGTGGACTACCGCCTGTTCCGGGCGCTGTTCTGGCCGCTCTGCCTGGGGAACGTGGCGCTCCTGTTCGCCGTCCTCGTGCTGGGGCGGGCGTCGGGCGGCGCCACCCGCTGGCTCAACCTGGGCTTCCTGCCCTTCCAACCCTCCGAATTCGGCAAACTGCTCGTCATCCTGACCCTGGCCCGCGTCCTGGCCGACCTGGGGGACCGCATCGCCTATTTCCGCTACGTCCTGCTGACCCTGGTCGTCGCGGCGGTGCCGGCGGCGCTCGTCTATCCCCAGCCCGACCTGGGTACCGCGCTGGTGTACGTCGCCGTCTGGGTCGGAATGGCGGCCGCGGCCGGCGTCCGCCTGCGGCACTTCTTCCTGCTCCTGCTCGGCCTCGTCGCCAGCGCGCCGCTGGCCGTCCATTTCCTCCATGCCTACCAGCTCAACCGCCTGACGATCTTCCTCAATCCGCAGAGCGACCCGACGGGGGCGGGCTACAACATCATCCAGGCGTTGATCGCCATCGGGTCGGGGGGCTGGATGGGGCAGGGCTGGGGCCAGGGTGCCCAGAGCCAGTTGCACTACCTGCCGGTCCAGCAGAGCGACTTCATCTTCTCGTCGATCGCCGAACAGTTGGGCTTTCTCGGCTGCCTGCTCTTGTTCTTCCTCTTTGGCATGCTGCTCAATCGCCTGCTGGCGGCGGCGGCGGTGGCGCAGGACCTCTACGGCCGCCTGGTCGCCATCGGCGTGATGTGGATGGTCCTCTTCCAGAGCTTCGTCAACATCGGCATGAACCTGCAGATCATGCCGGTCACCGGCATCCCGCTGCCCTTCATCAGCGCCGGCGGCAGTTCGCTCATCACCTGCCTGTTCGCCATCGGCATCGTCCAGAGCATCCGCATGCGCCAACGGAAGCTGCAGTTCTGATGGAGGCCGTGCGTGTTCAGGCCCCGGCTTCCAGCGCCAACCTTGGCAGCGCGTTCGACGCCGCGGCGGTGGCCCTGGCGCTCTACAACGAGGTCAGCGCCGAACTGGCCGACCGCGACAGCGTCACGGTGACCGGGGAGGGGGAAGACGCCTTGCGGGCCGGGGCGCCGAACCTGATCGTGCAGGCGCTCGACCGCTTCGCCGCCGAGACCGGCTGGCGCCGCCCGGCCCTTGCCCTGCGCCTGGTCAACCGCATCCCCCTGGGCCGTGGCCTGGGCAGCAGCGCCGCGTCGATTGCAGCGGGTTTGCGCCTCGGCGAGGCGTTGAGCGGCAGCCAGCTACCCCGGCAACAATCGCTCTCCCTGGCGGCGGCGATCGAAGGGCACGGCGACAACACCACCGCCGCCTTGCTCGGCGGCTTCACGGTCGCGGTTCAGGGCGCCGGCGGCCTGGAGGCATTGCGCCTGGACACGCCGCCGGAGCTGCGCCTTGTCGTCTTCGTGCCGGACTATGCGGTGTCGACGGCGGCGGCGCGCGCCGCCCTGCCCAGCCACGTCCCGCGCGGCGACGCCGTCTTCAACCTCGGCCGCGCCGCGCTGCTCGCCGGGGCGGTGGCCAGCGGCAATCTGGCCTTGCTCGGCGTGGCGATGGAGGACCGTCTCCACCAGCCCTACCGCCTGCCGCTCTACCGGGCGATGCAGCCGATCCTCGCCGCGGCGCGCGCCAGTGGCGCCTACGGCGCGGCGGTCAGCGGCGCCGGCCCCAGCGCCGCCGCCCCGGCGCACACCACGCGGGCCGAGTCTGTCGCCGCGGCGATGATGGCCGCGGCGCAAGAGCACGGCGTGGGAGGACGAACGCTGGTGCTGGCCGTGGACGGGCGCGGGGCGGCGGTTATGTGAACAGTGTGTCCGGCCAATTCGCGCCGGGACTCACATGTGGATGGCGTGTCCCTCCACGTTGAGCGCCGCTTCGGCGATCACTTCGGAGAGCGTCGGGTGGGGATGGACGGAGCGGGCCAGCTCGAAGGGGGTCGACTCCAGTGAGCGGGCGAGGGAGAACTCGCCGATCAGTTCCGTCACGTCCGCCCCGATCATCTGCACGCCGAGGATTTCGCCGCTGGCGGCGTCGGCGATGATCTTGATCTGGCCATCCAGCTCGTTCAAGGCTTGCGCCTTGCCGTTGGGGCGGAAGGGGAACTTGCCGACGCGGACCTCTCGCCCGCCTTCACGCGCCTGCGCTTCGGTCAGGCCCATGGACGCCACCTGCGGGTTGCTGTAGGTGCAACGCGGCATGGCGTTGTAGTCCAGCGTGATCTCGGGGTGGCCGGCGATGGCTTCCGCCGCCACCTCGCCCTGGGCGGAGGCGACGTGGGCCAGCGGCACCTTGCCGGTGACGTCGCCGATGGCGTAGATGCCCGGCACGTTGGTCTGCATGCGGTCGTCGATCCCGATGAAGCCGCGCTGGTTGATCGTGACGCCGAGCACCTCCAGGCCGAGGTCCCCGCTGTTCGGCTGGAAGCCGGCGGCGAGCAGTACGCGCTCCACTTCCAGCGTCTGCGGCTGGGTCTCGCCTTGCTGGGTGGTGCGCTCCTGTTGGGCCGGCTCCTGCCACTGCTCGACTTCCACCATGCGGCCGCCCGGCGCCGGCGACAGGTGCACCTTCACGGTGTCGCCAGACACATCGACCCCGTCCACGCTGGTCGACGTCATGATCTTGATGCCACGCCGGGAGAAGCTGCGCGCCAGCTCCGTGCTGATCTCCTCGTCCTCCAGGGGCAGGACGCGCGGCAGGAATTCGACCAGTGTCACTTCCGTGCCATAGGCCTGGAATATCGTCGCGAACTCCACGCCGATCGCGCCGCTGCCGATGATGAGAATGGACTTGGGCAGGCTGTCGACGTTCCACATCTCCTTGGCGGAAATGACGTGCTGCCCGTCGACGTCGACCCCCTTGAGCTGCCGCACGCGGGAGCCGGTGGCGATGATGACGTTCTTGGTCTGGAGTTCGCGGTCGCCGTCGGCGCCGCCGGACACCGCCACGCGGTCCCGCCCCAGCACTTTGGCGGCCCCGCGCACCACGTCGATCTGGTTCTTGCGCATGAGGAAGTTGACGCCGCGCACCTGCGTCGTGACCACCTTCCTGCAGCGGGCCATGCCGGCGCCATAATCGGCGCTGACGTTGCCGACGGAGATGCCGAAACTATCGGCGCGGTTGATGAGGCTCAGCACCTCGGCGTTGCGCAGCAGCGTCTTGCTGGGGATGCAGCCCCAGTTCAGGCAGATGCCGCCCAGTTCCTCACGCTCGACGACGGCCGCCTTCAGGCCGAGCTGGGCGGCGCGGATCGCCGCCACGTAGCCGCCCGGTCCGCCGCCTATCACGACGATATCGTAGGTGGGGTTGGCGGCTGGCGCGCCGGCGGCGGCCGTTTCCGGGGCGGGGGTGCTCGCGGTACTCATCAGGCGTTGGGGTCCTCTCTTCCGTCATTCCCCTAACGATACCGCGCCCACCGCGATTATTCACGCGGCCCGTGTCGCTCACACAGGCCCGCAGTCGCGGCCCCCTCAATTCCCCGTGCAACCGAGCGACTTGACGGAGCAGCGGCAATTAAGTACCGTGCCAATAGAAAATCCCTCACCGTAGGAGGAAGGAGCGCGCGATGACCGACACCGCCACGCTGTCGGCGCCCGACGCCGGGCCGCCGGCCGAGGCGCTGCCCACCGGCTGGGAGATCCTGGCCAGCGAGGACTTCGGGGACTTCCCGGTCGGTCCGTTCCCCTACGACTACTCGCCGGAGGCGGAGTACCACGACATCCAGCCGGAAGGCTATCGCGGCCGCTGGCGCGAAGCGACGCTCGTGAGCGGTTGGCGGGATGCCGCCTCCTGGAACGTGGTGGACGACGAAGGCCGGCCGGCGCTGGAGCAGTCCTGC
>JAICXR010000439.1 GCA_025980355.1 Chloroflexota bacterium
GGTCACCTCTTTGAGCACCGCCTTCAGGCGCTCCTCGAACTCGCCGCGATACTTGGCGCCGGCCACCAGGGCGCCCAGGTCGAGGGCCACGACCCGCTTGTCCTTCAGCCCTTCCGGCACGTCGCCGCGCACGATGCGCTGGGCCAGGCCCTCCACGATCGCCGTCTTGCCGACGCCCGGCTCGCCGATCAGGACCGGGTTGTTCTTCGTCCGCCGCGAGAGCACCTGGATCACGCGCCGCACTTCCTCGTCTCGCCCGATCACCGGGTCTAGCTTGCCCTGGCGGGCCATGGCCGTCAGGTCGCGGCCGTACTTCAGGAGCGATTGGTAGGTCGACTCGGGATTCTGGCTGGCCACACGCTGGCCGCCGCGCACCTCCTGTAAGGCCTCGTACACGCGCTCGCGCGTCACACCGGCGTTTTTGAGCAGTCGCCCGGCCTGGCCGGCGTCGCCGCTCTCGGCCAGGGCGAGCAGGAAGTGTTCGGTGGAGACGTAGTCGTCCTTCAGCCGCTCCGCCTCTTGCTCCGCCGCGTTGAACAGGCGGTTCGTCGCCGGGGAAAGGTAGAGCTGGACCGGTCCGGAGGCGCGGGCGAGCCCGTCGATCGCCGTGGTGAGCTGCCCGAGCAGCGTCCTGGGGGATACGCCTAACTTCTCCAGCACCGCCGGCACCACGCCGTCCTCCTGCGCGACGAGCGCCGCCAGCAGGTGTTCGGGTTCCAGTTGGGTATTGCGCCGCTCTTCCGCAAGGCGCTGCGCCGACTGGACGGCCTCTTGCGCCTTCTCAGTCAGCTTGTTCATATTCATAGCACGTTCTCCTTACCGCTAGTGATCGTTTCTACCAGCACGGGTCAGGCCACCATCGGGGGACGGGGAGAGGCGGCCGGCACCGGTGAATTCGTCAGGTGCAGTATAAGGAACGTGTATTATATCGACGTTAGACGCGACAAAGGACCCACAATTGCACCGACTCTTCACATCATCGCTCGCTTCTCTGCTGATGCTGTTGGCACTTGGCCGCGCCGCCCCCGCCTTTGCTGCCGCTCCCGGCGCCGACTATGCCATCCCCGGCGGGCACTTCTACACGCAGGCCAACGGCCAGGGCGGCGCCCACGGTAGCGGCTATGCCGTCACCGACGCCGGTGGCGTCCCCTTCTGGACCACCTTCGTCCAGGCGGGCGGCGTGGCGGCGCTGGGCTACCCGGCCAGTCAACGCTACGCCGCCGGGGGTTTCACGGAGCAGGTCTTCCAGAAGGCCGTCCTGCAATGGAACGGTAGCGCGGTGGCCGACCTCAACGTCCTGGACGTGCTGCACGAGGCCGGCAAGGACGGCTGGCTCCAGACATCCTGGCTGACGCCGCCGCCGGCCGCGACGGACGCCGACACCGGCCTAGCGTGGCCGGCGGTGGTGGCCCGCCACCAGGCGTACCTCGACGCGAGTCCGGCGCTGCGCGCCGCCTACTTCGCCGTCCCGGACCCCCTGGCCCGCTACGGGCTGCCGGTTTCGTCGGTGACCGACGAAGGTCCGGCGCTGGTCGTGCGTTGCCAGCGGGCGGTGATGCAACTGTGGCAGCAGAATGAGCCCTGGGCGGCCGCCGGGACGGTCACCGTCGCCAACGCCGGCGACATCCTCAAGGCCGGCGGCCTGGTCCCCTCTTCCGCCCTGGTCCCATCGGGCGCTCCCCCCGCTGGTGCCGGCTTCACCTACGTGGCGCTCGGCGCGAGCGATGCTGCCGGTTACGGCGCCTCCACGCCCGCCGACGGCTATGTCGCCCGCTTGGGGAGCCAGTTGGGTGCTCGTTACGGCGCGGTGCAGACGGTCGACCTCGGCATCGACGGCGCGACCACGGCCGAGGTGGCCGATCAGGAAGCGCCCCGCTTGGCGGCGTTGCGCCCGACGCTCGTCACGATCACCGTCGGCCCCAACGACATCATCCAGTTCGTCCCGCCGAACCAGTTCAACGCGGCCCTCGATCGCCTCTTGGCGGCCGTGCAGGCCAGCGACCCGCGGGTCATCGCCCTTGCGACCATGCCGGATTTCTCTCTGGCACCGGCCGTCCCACCGTTCCTGCGGACGGCCACCCACGACCTGATCGTTGGCTACAACGCGATCATCGCCGTCCAGGCCCACCTGCACGGCGCGGTGTTGGTCGACCTCTACGGCCCATCGGAGCCACTGCTGAAGACCAACGCCACCCTCATCAGCGGCGACGGATTCCACCCGGACGACGCCGGCTACGCCCTGTATGCCACCACATTCTGGCAGGCGCTGCAGGGGGCGTTGCCGTGAGGGGTGGCCCGGTACTTTCCCCTCACACGTAGGCCAGGCTCGCCGTCTCCCGGTCCTCGTCGGCCGTCTCCTCGTCCACCGTCGTCGCCGCGCCAGCACCCGAACGTTGCCGGGCGAGCAACCTTTTGACCTTCGCGGCCAGCAACGCGTGCTCCGGCCGCGCTAAGTCGGGATCGTGCGCCAGCAACGCTTCCGCCGCTTGCCTGGCTTCCCGCGGATCGGCGAAGGCGGCCCAGCGCAGGAGCCACTCGTCACCGCTCTGGTCGGAGCCGAAGAAAGTGCCGGTCCGCCGGAGTTTCAGGTCTTCTTCCGCCAGGGCGAAGCCGTCGCTGGTCGACTCGACAAGACGCAAGCGCTGCTCGCCGGCTTCGTCCACCGTCTCCGACGCCATCAGCACGCAGTACGATTGGTGTTCCCCGCGCCCGACGCGGCCGCGCAGCTGGTGCAACTGAGCCAGTCCGAAGCGTTCCGCCCCTTCGATGAGCATCACCGTGGCGTTCGGCACGTCGACGCCGACCTCGATCACCGTCGTGGCCACCAGCACCTGCGTTTCCCCGTCGCGGAAGCGGCGCATAGCCTCGTCTTTCTCCGCCGGCTTCATGCGGCCATGCAAGAGGCCGAGCTTGAGGTCGCCGAACACGTCCTGTTGCAGCCGTTTGTACTCCGTGGTCACGGCCTTGACGGCGAGCGTGTCGCTCTCCTCCACCAACGGGCAGATGATGTAGGCTTGCCGTCCCTTGGTGACCTCGGTCTGCACGAATTTGTACACGGCCTCGCGCTTCTCCGGCGCGGCGTAGCGGGTCTGGATCGCGCGTCGTCCGGCGGGCAGCGTGTCGATCACGGAGAGGTCCAGGTCGCCGAA
>JAICXR010000345.1 GCA_025980355.1 Chloroflexota bacterium
AGCCTGCTAAAGCAGGCTGCCCGTGACTTCGCCCGCCCGGCCACCGGCAGCCCCGTTCACGGGGCTTCGTCTGGTTAGCCCGCCCCTTTAGGGGCGGGTGGAATCCGCCGTTCATGCGTGGGCCAGCAGATCGCGGAAGAGCCGCAAGACGTTCGGCGCCTGGCGGTGGACTGCGGCCAGGACATCGCTATGCTGGACGATCCCCTCCTCCGTGCCGTGCGCGGCGTTGGCGATGCAACTGAGTCCAAGCACCTCCAGGCCGAGCTGACGGGCGACGATGACCTCGCTGGCGGTGGACATGCCGACGGCGTCGGCGCCGCACCGGCGCAGGAACTGCAACTCCGCCGGCGTCTCATAGCTCGGCCCGGCGACCATGGCGTACACGCCTTCGTGCAGCTCCATGCCCAGTCGCTCCGCCGACTGCCTGGCTTGCGCCCGGAGGGCGGGGGAGTAGGCGTCGCGCATGGCCACGAAGCGCGGCAGGTCACCCTGCGGTCCGCCGCGCAAGGGGTTGCTGCCGGCCAGCGCCGGGAGATTGAGATGGTCGCGGATGAGCATGAGGGAGCCGGCGTCGAGTTCCGGGTCCAGGCCGCCGGCGGCATTGGTGAGGAAGAGCGCGCCGACGCCGAGGGCCGCGAGGATGCGGATCGGGAAGGTGGTCGCCGCCACGTCGTAACCTTCGTAACCGTGCAAGCGGCCTTCCAAGACGACGACCGGCGTTTGATCCAGCATGCCTTGATGGAGGACGCCGCGATGGCCGGCGACGGTGGCGATCGGCATGCCGGGGATGGCGGAGAACGGCACGGCGACGCCGTCGGTGATCGCGGCGACCACATCGCCGAAGCCGGAACCCAGCACCAGGCCCCAGCGCGGCCGGAAGCCCGACCGGCGGATGGCGGCAGCAGCGAGGAGCGCCGCCGCGGAGCCGTACACTGCTGCCACGGTCGTCAGGAGACGGCTTCCGCCGGCCGGGCCCGCACATAAGCCTGCGTGGTCGAGACGTGGGCGTGGCCGAGCAGTTCCTGGACCTTCTTCAGTTCCGTCCCGCTCGTCAACTGGGAGGCGGCGCAGGAATGGCGCAGCAGGCGGGGGGAGATCCCGTCAATGCCGGCCCGGGTCGCGCACACCTTGATGATCAGCCAGAAACCCTGCCGGGTCAGGCGGCCGCCGCGGTGGTTAACGAACAGCGCCGGCACGTCGCTGTCGTGAACCAGGCTGGGCCGGGCCTGGTCGATGTAGGCCAGCAGCGCAGCGCCCGTCGGGCCATCGATGGCCACCAGACGTCGCCGGGTGCGCGCGCCGAGCCCGAGCGTCGCGGGTGGAGTAAAGTCGGCAAGGTCGATCGCCACCAGCTCACTCGCCAGCAGGCCGGTGGAACACAACAACGAGAGCATGGCGTGGTCGCGCGACGCCTTGGCCTGCTCCACGGCGGGGGCGTCCGCGGCAACCTGGGCGCTGTCGATCAGGCGCTGCAACTGGTCGCGGGACAGCGTTTCGGGGACGTGTTTGATGGGTGTCGGCAATTCCAGGTTGCGGGCCGGGTCGTGCGCCACCTTGCCGGTCGTGACCAGGTAGCGGTAGAGGGCCTTCACCGCGGCGAGCTTGCGCGCCCGCGTCGTGGCCTTGCTGTAGCGTTGCTCCAGGTCGCGCTTGTAGTTGATCACATCGAGCGCTGAGACGCTCCAGGAGTCGAAGCCCGCGCGCTCCAGGTATTGAAGGAACTGTTCGAGATCGCTGCGATAGGCCATGAGCGTGTTCCGGGACACGCCACGTTCCCGGCTTGCCTGCTGCTCTTCCAATTCTTGTACGAACGCGTCAATCTCGCCCCGCATCGCCGCCCTCCTCTGGGTGATCGCGCAAAGAAGCTCCCCATTGCCGGCCTTGGATCGCTGCTCGCCGACGTCCCTTGGTAGGGGCATCCGAACATCACCGGATTCTAGCAGCCGATGGGGAGCCGTCAAGCACGCCGCGCGCGTTGATGCATTCGCGCACGGCCGCATGCGGCGGTGCCATGGCCCTTGCCGAGCCGGCAGCGCCTTGCTACACTGTCCCTCATGGAGATTGACAGAACGGCGCCGGGCGCCGCATGGATTGGCGCGACGGTTTAGATGCTAGAGTCGGTGAAGACGCAGGAAGAACTGGCCCCGGCGGCCCAGCCCTGGTCGACCAGGACACGAGACGTGCGGGTAGAGAGCATTCGGGCATTAATCCCGCCGGCGCAGTTGCTGGCCGATCTGCCGCTGACGGAGGCGGGGGCGCAGGCGGTGGGCCAAGCGCGCGAGGCGGTGGTGCGCATCCTCAATGGCCAGGATGACCGGCTGGCAGTGGTGGTCGGCCCCTGTTCGATACATGATCCGCTCGCCGGTCTCGACTACGCGCGCCGGCTGAAGGCGCTGGCCGATGAGCTGGCGGGCGACCTGTTCATCATCATGCGCGTCTACTTCGAGAAGCCTCGCACCACCGTCGGCTGGAAAGGGCTGGTCAATGATCCCCACCTCGACGGCAGCTTCGCCGTCAACGAGGGGCTACACCTGGCCCGCCGTCACCTGCTGGACCTGGTCGCCCTCGGCATGCCGACCGGCTGCGAGTTTCTCGACCCGATCTCGCCGCAGTTCTTCGCCGATACGGTGACCTGGGGCGCCATCGGCGCGCGCACGACCGAGAGCCAGGTCCACCGGGAACTGGCTTCCGGGCTGTCCATGCCGGTGGGCTTCAAGAACGGTACGGGCGGCGGCGTGCAGATGGCCATCGACGCGGTGCGCGCCGCCGCCTTCCCGCATAGTTTTCTCGGCGTCACCGAGCAAGGGCAAGCGGCAATCGTCACCACCCGCGGCAATCCCGACTGCCACGTCATCCTCCGGGGCGGACGGAGCGGCAGCAACTATGACGCGGCCAGCGTGGAGAAGACCCTCCTGGCGCTACGGCGGGACGAATCCCCGCCACGCCTCATGATCGACACCAGCCATGGCAACAGCGACAAAGATTACCGCCGCCAGCCGGAGATCGCCCACGATATTGCCGAACAGGTGGCGCACGGCCAGACGGGCATCATCGGCCTGTTGATGGAGAGTTTCCTGGTCGAAGGCCGGCAAGAACTGGTCGATCGCTCCCACCTCGTCTATGGCCAGAGCATCACCGACGGCTGCATGAGCTGGGACATGACGGTGCCGGTACTGCGAGAGCTGGCGGCCGCCGCGCGAGCCCGACGGGGTTAGGAGCGGGCCCGCAGTCGCGGCCCCTCTTAACTCGGCCCCCCACGTGCTCCCTCCTCCGAAAGCACTCTGCCGCAGCGGGCGGCGGGCAAACGGAGAGAGTCGGAATATGGCGAAGACGACGGCGGACCTGCTGATCGAACGGCTGATCGACTGGGGCGTGGACACGATCTTTGGCTTCCCCGGCGATGGAATCAACGGCATTTTCGAGGCGTTGCGCACCCATCAGGACAAACTCAAGTTCATCCAGGTCCGGCACGAGGAAGGCGCGGCCTTCGCCGCGGTCGGCTATGCCAAGTACAGCGGCCGCCTGGGTGTCTGCCTGGCGACGTCGGGGCCGGGCGGCATCCACCTCCTGAACGGCCTGTACGACGCGAAGTGCGACGGCCAGCCGGTGCTGGCGATCACCGGCCACACCTTCCACGACCTGATCGGCATGCTCTACCAGCAAGATGTCGACCTGGACAAGCTGTACATGGACGTCTCGGTCTTCAACGAGCGCGTGATGGGGCCCGCCCACGTCGTCAACTGCGTGGACGAGGCGATCAAGACGGCGATGGCGCGCCGCGGCGTGGCGCACATCACCATCCCCAAGGACATCCAGGAATGGACCAGCCAGGATGAGCGCTCCAGCGCGAACATCCCCAAGCACAGTGCCGACCTGTACACCTTCGACTCGCCGCTGCCGCACCAGGGGCAGCTCCAGGCGGCCGCCGATCTCATCAACGCCGGGAAGAAGGTGGCGATCCTGGCCGGTCGCGGCTGCCTCGGCGCCCGCGACGAGGTGCTGCAACTGGCTGACGCCGTGGCGGGGCCGATCATCAAGCCGCTGCTCGGCAAGGCGGTCGTGCCGGACGACAGCCCCTTCACCACCGGCGGCATCGGCCTGCTCGGCACGGCGCCCTCCCAGGACGCCCTCAAGTCCTGCGACACGCTGATCATCGCCGGCAGCAGCTTCCCGTACATGGAGTTCCTGCCCAAACCG